>JAMCPX010000054.1 GCA_023382265.1 Deltaproteobacteria bacterium
ACCCCATAACCTGCCTCCTTTATCAAAGGCAGACTATAATATCCATCTCTGAAGCTGTATCTTTCGGTTAGATTTTTACATGACAAGATGATACCCTCCATGGTTAGATTTTACATGACTCGATTCGCAGAATTCAAAAATACCTTATTTAGATGTATAATCCTTTTAAAACAGGAAATTTTCCATTACACTACACAAACCTTCTTATTCTCAAATATATTATTTTGATAAAAAAATGATGCACGATGTTATGAGTGCAACCAATTAATACAAACAGATATTATAATGGCTTTAATTTGAAGTTGTTTCTTGACGGTATAAGAGCTTATGTTCTAAACATAAGCCTGCTTAAACCTATAAAGGTAAATAAAGCACGCGTTCTTTTTCAGTATCACTTTTATGCTCCCGGTTTGAAAATATAAACACTAAGGAATTTTTTCATCTTCGTTTTCCGCATAAGTGCGTTTAAGCAATTTGTATGACCCGATATCCGAATCCCCTATTTCTTTTACCGGTTGATAGTGTGTGAAGATATATTTCTCAAGCGTATTGAGGGAAAAAATCTTACCCTGTTCCTTCGATATACGCCGAAGTTCGGTGTATGACCATTGGTAGGTAATAATGTATTTTGTCTTTGAAGCCTTCAGTTCCCCGATGATCTTATTCATAATAAATAATGGAGCACTCGCAACTGTTCCTAAACTCGGCACTATATCATAGCTTGTAGGGTTTTGTATATCCATTGCAGTATAGAGAATCGGAGCAAAAGGATAGACGAATACTTTTCTATCGTTTTTAATGATTCTGTCTGTTTCCGTAATGAAATTCACCATAGTCTCCGCTCCGTATCTGTCAAATGTCCATAATCGCTCGTGATCAAGAGTGAAATGGTAACCCTTTTCCTGTATCTTTTTGACAGAGAAAAACAACATCACAAACACAACTACCATACATGCGGATATAACCGCGTTGATCCCTCTCTTAAATAATTTATTATACAATAACTCCCAGCTTTTTTTCTGCAGCATATCATCAAACAGGTATATCAGATACACCCCGAAAACCATTGAGAGTCCCATATTAATGTAGGTAGTCGTTGGAATAATCAGCATGATGCGATGACCGTTATTAAGAAAAAAGATGATGGAGCCCGCAAACAAAATATATTCTATGGATGTCCTGGCTTTTCTACGTATGAACATGAACACGCTCAATAACGCAGTTATAACCTGGAATAAACGAATGGGGTCGTCTACGACATATTTCGTTGACGCGAACGGAGACATTAAAAACATGTCTATCCTTGGGTATGCGGACAGCAGGATGTATTCGTCCTGCAAAAATCCATAGACTGCTCTATTCACAATAAGGAACAGCAGCATGAATAAAAGCGGAATGCCGGCCCCAATCATAAACTTTATGATCATGCTCAATCGTACGTGTTTGGCCGATCTACCTTCAACAGCTTTACCCGCATTTTTAAAGAATTTCTCCGGTATCCATAGCAATAAGATTGTAAGTATAACAATCGTATAAACACCCGTAGACTGAAGGAATACGGTGGTGAGCCCTGCAAGAAATCCCGATACATAAAGGAATATATCCTTTCCTGAGGAAAAGAATTTATTCAAAAATGCCAGTGTCAGAAGCAGGATAATTGCTGCTGTGATATAGTGGTTAAAAGTAAACCATTCGGTGAACCCAAAAGTGAGAAACAGCAGGGGTGCTAAAATCGCATACCACCTTTTTATAACCAATCTGGAGAAATGGTACAGGAGTACATTGATCACGCAGCCCGTTACAATTGTAATCTCGTTCGTTACAATAATGCCGGAACCAAAGATTTTGTATAAACCGGCGAGCAGATATGTATTACCCGGAAAAAATATATCAAAAAAGTCCCTGTATATCACCTGGCCGTGAAGAACCCTTAATGCGCTGATCATTGTACCCTCGTCATTTGAAGGGTTTGTAAGGAAAAAATAACGTGTGTAAAAAGAAAGGTATGCAAAACTTATAAGAGCAGCTATTATATAGGGTATTGTTGTATATACAGGTTCAAGCAGCTTTCTATTTTTCATTCTTGTTCAATCCACTGTATGTGATTTTAACCCGCCAAAGATTTGATGTTTTAAAATATGCCATAAAAATACAAGTATAGTAATTGGTGTAATGCGTTTCATGGCATTGAGAAAATGTTTTGGAGTACTATAGAATCTTATGTAAGCGTACAATTGGTAGAGTTTTAATCGTTTGTAGCTAATATTTTCCAACTCAAGAATACCGCCGGTTTGTTTTCCATACTTGCTCCAGTCTTTTGACAACAGCCTTAATCCCCCTTCATTATGCTCTGCCATTATCGCAACCTCTGTCCCAGGGTATGGAACAAGAGTAAAAAAACTTGCATAATCAAGCGGCAGAGAGCATGCAAAATCTATCGTTTTTTTTATTGTATGTTTATCTTCATAAGACAGACCGAGTATGAAATTCGCATCAACCTCGAGTCCTACTTCTCTTGCAAGGTTAACGGCATTTAATGAATCTTTTCGTGTTATTCCTTTTGAGTTTTTTTTGAGGATCTCATCATCCCCTGATTCAATACCAAAAGTGACACTTCTCACGCCTGCGTTTTTCATATACATGAGTATCTCTCTATCAACGACATCGGTTCTTGTTTCACATATAAACTCAACTTCTTTGTTTATACCCTCTTTTATTATTGATTCACAGACCTCGATTACGAACGATTTCTTTATAGTAAAGGTATCATCACCTATCAGGATCTGCGATGGATGATATCTTTCTATGTCCATTTTGAGTTCTTCAATAATGTTTTTAACAGTTCTGAATCGTACCTTTCTCCCCATTGGTCCCGAACAAAAACTACAGTCATAAGAGCATCCCCTTGTTGTAAACACCGGTAATGCAACACCCCTGTCATGAGAATACTGAGGCTTATAATTATCAAGCAGGAATAGATCATAGGCAGGAAAAGGGATGTCATCAAGATGTTCAATTAATGGTCTTGATTTACCGGATTTTATATTACCGTTTTCTCTATAATATAGTCCCCTATCATCCAATTTCTCTTTTCCGGAAAGATACGATATCAATTTGTAAAAAGTTTCTTCTCCTTCACCTTCAACTAGATAATCAAATGCTTTGAATTCTTTTAATGTTCCCTCCGGTAAGGCACTTGCATGGGCACCGCCAATAACTGCAACGATATTGTTATCTATGGATTTGCTTAAATCGGCAATATAGTTTGCATCGACTATCTGAATTGTAGATGCGGATATGCCGATAATATCAGGTTTTTTTTCCATTATTACTTTTTGTAAATCGGATGTTTTAAATTCGCCGACACTCGCATCATAAATACTGACATTTATACCTCTATGTCTAATGTACGAAGCTATGTATGCAATGCCTGTATTCATACTGAGTTGTTTTTGCCCTATTTCGCCAAACTTGCTAAAGTATCGGGGCGGCTGAATTAAAAGTACCTTCATAATGTTAATTTATCTCTTATGAGTGAAACATTAGCACAATAGTAAGTATGTAAACAAGAATAAAATACCCCTCATTGTATTTTTCAATAAGTGCAATTTTTGTGTAACAAAAGATATTATTGTGGTAATATTCTTCTGATAAATGTTTAGGGTTATAAACCAAATGCCATACATAAACATAGATAACAAAAAAATATATTATGAGATCAATGGAAATGGCAGTACAGTACTGTTATTTTTACATTGCTGGACATGTAATCACACCTTCTGGCAGGAACAGGTAAATACATTATCAAAGATGTATAAATGCATAACAATTGATTTCCCCGGGCATGGTTTATCAGAGGATGCAGGGAATTATACAATTGATGAGTTTTGTAGATATGTTTATGTGGTAACAAGAAAACTTCGTATCAGGAAATTCATTATTATAGGGCATAGTCTTGGAGGCATGGTGGCTTTAAAATTGGCATTGGACTATTCTGATTTATTAGCCGGCATGATCTTAATAGATACATCGGCAAAACTAAAAAGGCATCTTTTGCAGAACGTTTCTTCCATGTTGGGCATTGCCGGCGGCAAATTAGTTTTTCCTGCAATCAAAAGAGCAGTTATTGACTTCAGCGCTGTTCATCCTCTTACCGGATGGAAAACGAGAAAAAAGATTAAAGACGACATAATTAAGGTTCCGAATAATATAACTGTAAAAACCTTAAAAAGTATCAGATCGTTTGATGTGATTGATACACTCGGGCGTATAACAGTCCCTGTCCTGATAATGGTTGGCAGCATGGACATATTCACGGACATCCGTCACGCGCTTACACTTTATGTGAGAATACCACATTCCAGCCTGAGGCTCATAGGAGGAGCAGGGCATATGTCTATGCTTGAACAACCGGGAAAAGTCAATGCGTATATAAAAGAGTTTATTTCAACATTACTCCATAAGACTTGAATATTTAAAGGATAAGGCTTAATTATGGAGTTTTATAGGAATACGGATGTATTTGGGAATACATATAATAACGTGAATGGAGCAAAACAATGCGCCGTATATTATGCCATATAACTAAAAAAGGAATCAATGGATTGAATAGTTTTATCTTTGGTGAAGTGAGATACCATTCTATTGTATTATCCGGTTTCATTATGTTGTTTTCATGTTTATACGTTTCCAATACAATGGCTGCATCCATATCTGGCACGGTTAAAGATGCAGTTACAGGTAAACCCATTTACTCCGCCCACATATATACTAAAGCCGGAAAGGTAATCGAAAAAGAGACATTGTCCGGGAAAGACGGCAGTTTCTTAATAGACAATATTAAACCAGGCAAATACACATTAAACATAGAACATAACGGATATGAATCTGTTAATAAGCGTATTCTGTTAAATGATAAGGTACATCTGAATTTTAATGTTGAACTTATAAATATATCTGTAATAACGGGGAAAGAATTTCTCGTAACCTCAAGCAGAATCATGCAGAAACACATGAATAAGGTAGAACTTGAAAAGCCGTCAACCGAGTATGTGGTAGGCGGACGGGAGGCAAAAAGGATAGCAGGAAATATTGAAAATCCTGTTCAGGCTATTGTAACACTGCCGGGGGTATCCGATGCCGGAGAACTATCATCATACATGTACGTTCTTGGCGGAGGTGCTGATGAGAATAGCTACTACCTTGACGGTATACCTCTGTTTGATCCAACACACCTGGGCGGCACAACAAGCATATACAATGATGACATGGTTGATGTAATGCAATTTTATCCCGGCGGTTATCCGGCTACTTACGGCAATGCTTTAAGGGGCATCTTAAATGTTGATTACATCAATGGTAATATGGATAAGTACACCGGCAAAGCCAACTTCAGTTTGATTGATGCATCAGTGCTGGCGCAGGGACCGCTCGATAAAGGCAAGGCTTCTTTTATTATTGCTGCAAGAAGAACATACTATGACTTACTTATAAATGCGCTCGATCTCGCAAATAATACCGTTATACCAAGTTTTTATGATGTTCAGGCAAAACTTTCTTACATACCGGATGATAAGCTAAAAATATTCATGGATTATATTCTGTCGGGAGATAATGTCTCCGGATATCTGAAACGATCCAGTCAATATAATCAACCTGCTTACGGGGACGTATACTGGCTGCATAGACAGAACATTCTCGGTGCAGGGTTGATTTACACACCTTCTAAACTGTTAAAGTATGAACAGCTCCTGTATGGTGCAGCAGATGAGAATAATGCATCTCTAATAGGCTCAAGCTCTAATATCGCAAATACCTTGATACAGCAGCTAGGTGCAAAAGGTACACTGAGTTTATACCCATCTTCATGGGATAAACTATTTTTGGGTTATGAAGCCGAATATGCTCCTGTTAACGCATCGGTATCTATACTTAGCGCACTTATTGTAGGTTCTGCTCAGAATCAGACAACGAATTATTCTACAAGAAACCATGGCCAGTACAACAATACACTGAGCGATATCTTTAAGATCTACAGCGGATTTATAGGTAACAGGTTTACAATAGCAAAAAGATTTATTATAACCCCCTCGCTGCGTTACGATTATTTTATATTAAATAAAGAAGCGACGTATAGCCCGAGTCTTGAGCTTGGCTATAAAATAAGCAAACACCAGACAATAAAGTTTGTTACGGGATTGTATCATCAACTGCCACTTACAGAGGTTGCTGAAACAGGGAATTATAGCCTTTCATCATCTGAATCAAGGCACTTTATCCTCACCTATGAGATCTACAAAGGAAGTTATTACGGCAGGGTAGATGCGTTTTATATGCTTGATAATAATCTCATCTATACATACATCAATCCTGCAAACATAAAGTTCGTTAATCCGTGTGAGCCTGTTGTTACTATCAGTTCAGCAAACTCATCAAAAAGGATGACTTACGGAGCCGACGTAATGCTTCAGAGGTATGTTACGGGTAAATGGGATGGGTGGATAAGCTATACGTATATGTTTACAAAACAGCAGGATACATCAAATGGACCGTGGTATTTCCCACAGCAGGACCAAAGGCATACAATAAACGTGGTTGCCGACTTCAGGCCTTTCACAAGCTGGGAGTTTTCATGGAGATGGAGCATACATTCGGGCAATCCTTATACGCCGATTACAGGCTCTACAATTGTACCAAATCCACTCGGCTCATGTCCAGATCAGCCAAAGACAATTGTAATGCCTTTGCAGGGTTATCCCGATTCAGAGAGATTTCCGTTCTATAACCGCCTTGATTTTACCGCTTCAAAAACATTTAATTTTAGCTATTCAAGTTTAAAGGTATACATAAGCGTAATAAATTTACTTGATTACTCGAATGTTGTTGGATATTTTTACAATTCTAATTATACACAAAAAGAGACCATTTATTCATTGCCCATTATACCCTATTTTGGTATCGAATACGATTTCTAATGCGCAGCAGCTATTTTGATAAAAGATTTAAGTATTTTATCTTAATGTCCATTGCATTACATTGTAGTTTCTTAGTCTTTATTTACCTTTACAGCTCTCCAGCTTATTCGCACTCTGAATCAACTATAACATTAAATCTTAATATGCTAAGCAGCGGAGGTGGAGCGGCAAGGGTAGAAGAGCATAACAGCAGAGTAAAAACCCTATCTGCCGTAAAGAAAATACGGCATACGATGACATTACCTGAAAAAAATAAATCAAATTCAATAAAACAAAAAAACGCGGTGCATAAAATGACCGGTACTACCTTATCCAATACAATGGGAGGGATTACAGAAAACAACAACGGCGTACAGCGTAGCAGCGGTAATGGGAGTGGAACTGGAACGGGTCATGGCATGGGTTCCGGCTACGGTATTGCGTCGACAAATGCACTTGATCATACCCCATCACTCGTTCAGTTTAAAAACCCCGAATACCCTATCGAAGCAAGAAAAGAGGGGATACAGGGCGTTGTAGTTCTGAAGGTACTTATAGAACCTGATGGAAAAATAAAAGATGTGAGAATTATCCAATCAATTCCTCAACTTGATCGGGCTGCTATAGATGCAGTTAGAGCATGGATATTTACGGCAATTACATCACACGGCAATCCCGTTTATGTCTGGATGATAATACCAATCAGATTCCGGTTAAAGTAGTAGTATAAAACCTTATATTCATTTTACAGATTTACTTCGTTATGTATAGTTCAGCGGCTTTTTGTGTGAGACGGGGTAATCATATTTATTTGAGGGATCATACCCTCCAGATAACTTGATATTGTTGTAAACTTATCTGATATGAGTAATATACCAATGAGCACAAGAAACACGCCGGAAGCTACTGTTACTGCTTTTATGTATTTTCGGAATTTTTTAAAATAAACGAGAAAGCTGTTTATTGCAAGTGAAGATAAAAAGAAAGGTATTCCAAGTCCAAGTGAGTACGCTGTTAATAATATTATACCTGCGTATACGGTTTTCATATTCATAGCCATATAAAGAATAGCACCGAGTATGGGTCCTATGCATGGTGTCCAGCCTGCGCCGAATGTAATGCCTACGAGGAGTGTCCCGATATAACCTGCCGGTTTGTTTTTCAGCTGTATCGTTTTTTGTTTTTCGAGGAACTTTAGATTTACTAAACCGGTAATATGTATACCAAATATAATCACGATAATGCCGCCTATAATCCTTATTAATGTCTTATAACTGTTCATGAGATTACTTATAGCTGTTGCAGAAGCGCCAAGTGCCACAAAAACCATCGTGAAGCCAATAATAAATATTATTGAATGAAGAATGGTTAATTTTCTGACCTGAGCTTTACTTTCTTCTTCCGAAAAATCCTCAAAAGATAAACCCGTTATGTATGTTATATAAGACGGAATCAAGGGTAATACGCATGGCGAGACAAATGAGAATATGCCGGCAACAAAGGCTATAAATATTGAAATATTTGTGGATGCAGCTCCAAACATTTCAACGTTCTGATATTAGTTTCTTAAAATCATCCACATATCCCTGCTCGTCCCATGCCCTTGCACCACTTACTATGGCATATATTGTACCATCTTTTTTGATAATCAGCGTAGTTGGAAGTGCATTAATCCTATACATACTCGAGACTGTATTATTATCGACGAGTACAGTAAAGGTTAGCCCCATGTCCTGGGCAAATTGCTTTATACTCTGTATATTTGTTTCATCTACATTTACAGCAAGAACAACGAAAGGCAGGCCTTTAAGTTTCTGTGATAATCTTTCTATGGATGGTAATTCCATTCTGCATGGGGGACACCATGTTGCCCAGAAATTAAGAAATACAACCTTACCCCTATAATCGGATAATTTGATAATATTATTATTTATGCTTGGCAGTGAAAAATCAGGCGCCTTTTCATTCTGTTCGGGACCAACGCTGGTTAAAGGGTTTTGAATATCATTAGATTGTTTTGAATTGGAAATTCTTGAACCGATGTAACCTACAACACTAACAATAAGCATTATGCCGATTATTGTTCCAATTATTATCAAACCGCTTTTCCCGAGTGTTTTTTCTTTTTTGCTCATACCTATTCCTTTATAATTGTTTTAAGGTAATTTATGACATCATAAGATGTCCAGTCCAACGGACCGATTACGTGTTTTAATAGCTTGTAATCGGATGTAAGAATAAATGTTTCCGGAACCCCTGTTAATCCATAGGATGCTGCCACTGTCTCGTCGGGATCAAAAAGTACAGGGAATGTTATTGAATATTTTTTTACAAATGATTCAGCATTAGCTGCATTATTGTCAATCGATATGGAAACCACAGTAACCCCTTCATTTTTCAGCTTATTATACATTGCCTCAAGGGATGGAGCTTCTTCATTACAGGGGCCGCACCAGCTTGCCCAGAAATTAATAAGTATCACTTTACCTTTATAATATTTAAGTGTTCTCTTATTCCCGTTTATACTCTGTAATTCGAAATAAGGGACTTCACTACCTTCTACAATTTGGGCTGTTTTATTGGCTTTAGATTCATCCTGAGATGAATTAATAGCCCTTGGAAAGATGCTGTAGAGAAAAAACCCTATCAACCCAATCACTATGATCAATGTTAAAATGTGTTTTGGTTTCATGTCTTTATTTTAAAACCTCTATTTTATTATAAAGAATATAATAATATGATCTCAAAAGTCAAAACATATACAAATAATTTTTTACCATTATACGTACATTCATATCATCGTATTCTGCCGGCCATCATCTTAAAATCGTTTATTAGTTTTTTATTATAAGCTCTCAATAACTCTTCCGGGTTTATATCATAATCCATAGATATTGACACTATTGAAAGAATCGCATCGGTTAATGCCTTTTCTATGTTCCCCTTTTTCTTGTACCTTAGTTTGTTTGCCGCTCTCTTATTTTTTTTAAAAGTATTTAATCCTAGTCTTTTTGCTTTCTCAAGCAATCGGTAAGAAACAAATAAGGATGGCATCTCAAGTGGTACATCAAATATTTTTGAGCCCTTTTCTTTATGTTTGAGTTTCCCCCAATTTTTTAAAACATCTTCCTTTGAATCGACATTCGTATCTCCAAAAACATGAGGATGCCTGTGTATAAGTTTTTTATTTATCCCGTTTAAAACATCTTCTATATTAAACCATCCTTTTTCCCTGGCTATTCGTGCTATGAAAACAACCTGTAAAATAAGATCACCGAGTTCTTCTTTTACATACTCGTATTTACCCGATTCTATTGCATCCGTTACCTCATAAGCTTCTTCTATAACATACCGTTTTAGTGAATCTATGTCCTGAGCCTTATCCCATGGGCAGCCTTTGTCACTGCGTAATGTATCCATTATTTCAACAAGTTCGTCAAAAGACCTCATTATTCACCCAACTATGCAAGCGCAATACTATCTCTGGTCGTTTCTTTTACGCGATACATTGCCTGATCGGATAATCTCACTAAATCTAGTGTGTTATCGGTATCTTCCGGGAATGCCGATACACCAAAACTTGCTGTCAGCATTATTTCAAAACCTTCCTCTCTGAGAAACCTATAGCTGTTTAAAGACTCTCTTATTCTTGCAGCAACTTTATATGCACCCTTTTTATCGGTTTCAGGCATGAGAACAACAAATTCATCACCGCCGTATCGTATGGGTATATCCGGTTTGCGTAGGTTTTGTTTTATGACTTCGGCGGTTTCTTTCAATACCCTGCTGCCTATAAGATGTCCGTGTCTATCATTTACCAATTTAAAGTGATCAATATCCAGAAAAATTATAGAAAAATGTAATCCGTACCTCTTTGATCTTTCCATCTCACTCTCAAGCATTATATATAGATAACGGGAGTTATAAAGTGTAGTGAGATCATCTTTTATCGTTAATTCCTGGACCCTTTGAAGGTATTTTGCATTTTCAATAGCAATTGCAGCATAATCAGCAAGCGTTAAAAGTACATTTATTTCTTCAGGATCAAATGCCTGATCTTTTATATTGTTTATAAGTTCTACAACTCCAAGAACCTTGCCTTTACTTTTTAAAGGGACACAAATTATAGATTGTGTTTTAAAATGTGTAAGTTGATCCATTTTAGGAGTAAATCTTGGATCTTTTGAGACATCCGGGAGTACAACAACCTCACCTGTCATAGCTACCCAACCGGCTACGCCTTCACCAATTTGAAGTTTCATATCTTTTAATTTGTCGGCATTTTCACCTACTGCTATCTCAAAAAATAGTTGCTGATGTTCCTCATCAATAAGTAATAATGACCAATTTGTAGGCTTTAACAGTTCAGAGATCTTTTGCATTATAATGGACAACACCTCTTTTAGATCAAGTGTTGATGTTAAAGTTTTACCTAATTCATGGAGTATTTCAATACCACGATTGTCTTTATCTGCCACTGTCTCTTTGTTTTTAATTTGTATGCCAGTCTCCTTAATCATTTATCTTTATCTTGCTATTCTCAGAGTGCAACATTCTTTCCAAAACGGGTATACTGATTATATCTTTTATTGATTGTCCTGCAGGGGACAAAACATCTGTAACTCTCCGGCCGCAATTACATACTCTATATTTTATTTTATATCCGTCTACCGCTTTTATTTTATAATTAATTAATTTTTTACATTTTTTGCATGTATAACTCATTTAAATCCTATAATATAGGTAAAGACAAAAAATCAACCTTAATTTAAGCCGGAAATCCGTATATCGGCGATGTAAAATGTTTTAAAACATTAAAACCCATACCCAAGATAAACAATGCCATCATCACAATCATGAACAGAACAAACAAAAATATTGGGAATAATGCTGCCACAAATGCCCTTGCTGTTGTGAGCTTATGTAATTCCCTGAACCCGATAGTGTAGAGGTACAGCGAGTAAAACCAGTACAGAGGTGTACCGATAAAAGGTACAACCTGAAGTACCATGGCAGCTATTGAATAGGATATAACCTTTACTGTTGAACCAAATCCGCCCTTTCCACCGACGAGCAGTATGAATGCATGGTATATTGCAGAAATAATAAATATGCCTACAACAAGAAGAAATGGTGATGTAAACAGTACTGATGTGTAAAAGGAACCCGATGACGGCATGGCTCCTGAAAAACTGTCTCCAAAAAATCTGAAAAAGATTGCATGCCGCATGCGTAGTACTGTTGGTATATTAAGCAGGATGGAGATCGTACCCCATATTACTGCAAAAATGATTGGGAATACGATTTGTTTCTCATTGATAATGCTTTTAAAAAAAGGCGAGGGATTAAACATGACATCAACCCAGTTTTGCCATAACCTCTTTATAAATGATGGCTCGTTCGCTATCGGGATTGCTTGTGAATATGGATTTGATTGGGTGTTCTGATCTTGTTCAACATCATTGTTAAAGGCTATTGAAGAAGGTGTTGCGGTTATAGACTCACCTGATAGTGGAATATCTGCAGATGCCATGGTTTTACCAACCGTTGTATCTCCCGGGATAAGCTTAATAAGTCTTACAATGGCACCTCTTGCCTCAAGCTTTTCTTTTAACGCAGCAGCCGTTTGTTCTGTTACTGCGCTAACTACCTTGAAGGGCAAAGAAGAGATACCTGTTAGCACTTCTTCAAGCTGCATATGTTTAACGATTCCTGCAAGGAATAGAACTATATTTTTCTTTTGTTCTTCATTTCCTACACCGTCAATATAAACATCATAACGATAACCTGTGTCTGAATATTCTGTCATTTATACTCCTTTAAAATATCAGGTAAAATCATAAAACACTACCCAATCATATTTTTCACTTGTTTTAATTCTACCTGCTGTAATTTGATTGCACAAAACTCGCCGCACATACTGCACGCATCTTTATCTTTTAGTTCTACCGATTCTCTATATGCCTTTGCCTTTTCAGGATCAATAGAAAGTTTATACTGTTTCTCCCAGTCCATTGCCTTTCTCGCCTTTGCCATCTCCATGTCCCAATCAATAGCGCCTTTAACACCTCTTGCTATGTCTGCTGCATGCGCCGCTATCCTAGAAGCTATTATGCCATCTTTAACGTCTTCAATACTCGGTAACCGTAGATGTTCCGCAGGCGTTACATAGCACAGGAAATCAGCACCGGACATACCTGCGATTGCACCGCCAATTGCCGAGGTTATATGATCATACCCGGGTGCGATATCGGTAACAAGTGGACCAAGCACATAAAAAGGAGCACCATTGCATAGCTTTTTTTCAATTTGCATATTAGTTACTATTTGATTTATAGGCACATGACCCGGCCCTTCTATCATAACTCCAACGTCATGCTCCACAGCGTGTTTAGCAAGTTCTCCAAGTATTATCAATTCCTGAATCTGTCCTCTATCTGTTGCATCCGCAATTGCACCGGGCCTTAAGCCGTCGCCAAGGCTTATGACAACATCATATTCTGACAAAATATCTATGAGCCTGTCATAGTACTCATAAAAAGGATTTTCTTTATCATTATATTCAATCCATTCCATCATGAACGTTCCGCCTCTACTAACCATGTCAAGCAGTCTGCCCTGTTTTTTAAACCTGCTAATAGATTCTCGCGTAACACCACAGTGAATCGTCATAAAATCCACACCCTGCCTTGCCTGATTCTCAATATTGTCGAACATCTCGTCAACAGTGAGTTCAACGAGGGATTTCTTCTTTTTCACTGCTGTAATAACGCTCTGATATATGGGAACAGTGCCGATAGGGATTGAAGAATGATGTAATAATATGTCTCGGATCTTTGTTATATTACCTCCTGTTGACAAATCCATTATTACGTCCGCTTTATATTTTATAGATACGTTTAGCTTTTCAAGCTCCTCATCAATATTAGACTTATCTTCAGAAGAACCTATATTGGCATTTATCTTTACAGACAGGCCTTCACCGACACCAACCGGGTTTATATCATGATTTTTGTTTTTTAATACAGCAATCCTGCCGCTTGCAATGCTCTCAAGCATAGAAGCAATAGGTATACCTTCTTTTTGTGCGATGAATTGTACCTCTTTCGTTGCTATCCCATTTCTCGCTGACAAAATGTGACCCATATAATCATCCTTTCTAAAATTAGGATAACAAAATATACATATTTAATCAATACATTGCTATGAACTGACCAAAAACACAGCAGGGCAGGGGCGGGTTTAAACCCGGCCCCTGCTTAACTGCAATACGCCTTAACGATTTAAACGGTTCAAAGATTTAAGCAGTTCATCGGAGCATATGGTTTACGGTATTTATTATATCAAGCGATTTGTAGAGCATCTCTTTTGTATGAGATGCACTGACAGTTATTCTTAATCTTGATGTCCCGGGAGGCACTGTTGGGGGCCTTATGCCGGAAACGAATACGCCTCTATCAAAAAGCAAAGAAGAGAACTCCATTGTTTTTTTAGAATCACCGATTATTACAGGTATTATTGGAGTAGGGGCATCGGGTATTTCAAAACCCATATTTCTCAGTCCATCTCTCATGATTTTGATATTTTCTTTCAATGCTTCACGCAATTCCGGGTGATTCCTGATAAGTTCTATTGCTTTTCTGCTTGCCGAGCATAAAGCGGGTGGAAGTGATGTTGTGAATATGAATGAGCGGGATTTATTGATAAGATAATCTATCAATAACCTGTCCCCTGCGGCATAGGCTCCAAAAACACCCAATGCCTTACCCAGTGTTCCCATTTGAATATGAACCCTGCCGCTTAATTCAAACAGCTCTACAGCCCCTCTGCCGTGTTTGCCAAGAATACCGGTTGCGTGCGCCTCATCAACCATTAACAATGCATCATACCTTTCGGCAAGTTCGGCAAGTTCTTTTAGAGGCGCGATATCTCCATCCATGCTGAATACACTATCGGTAACGATAAGCTTTTTTTTCTGTTCAAGTGATTTTAAAATATCTTCTGCCATGCTTGTATCCCTATGTCTGTATATAAATATGTTTGCCTTGCTTAATCTTATCCCGTCAATAATGGATGCATGATTTAATTCATCACTGAGCACAGCAGTATCAGTATAGGCAATGGCTGAGATGATCCCGATATTTGCATGATAGCCGGAATTAAAAACGAGTGCCGATTCTGTTTGTTTAAAATCTGCTATATCCTGTTCGAGTTGTTCATGCGGACCCATATTGCCTGAAATCAATCTTGATGCACCAGAACCGACGCCGTAACGATTAATGGCCTTAATAGCATCATTCATGAGTTCCGGATGATTGGCAAGTCCAAGATAATTATTTGAACACAGCAGAATTATATCTCTACCATCGATATTAACAACAGGACCCTGTGCACTCCGGATAGTCCGCATGAATCTAAAAAGGTCCCTTTCTTTTATGCTGCTAAGTTCCTGTGAAAGGATTGAGTAAAAATAAGATTTTGACATTTATATCATGAAAACTTTCATCAATATCCGCTATACTGCCAAAGGTTTTGCAGGCGCAAGCCCGAGGTCTTTTAACATTTGAAGGTCTGTTTCTACAGGTCTGCCTGATGTCGTAAGATAACCGCCAAGCATCATGCCGTTTGCACCTGCAAAGAAGATCATGGATTGAAGGTCCCGGAGATTTACTTCTCTGCCTCCACATATAACAATGTCCTTATCGGGCAGAATCAATCTATATATGGCTATAACCTTGAGACATTCCAAGGGTGTAAGGTTGCGTACATCTTCAAGCGGTGTGCCTTTTACAGGGTTCAAGAAGTTTATAGGGACAGAATCAACATCAAGTCTTTTTAGTGTAAACGCAAGCTCTATTCTATCTTCCCATGATTCTCCAAGACCAAAAATCCCGCCGCTGCAAACCTTTAGCCCTGTTCTCTTTGCATTACCTATTGCTTCGATATCATCCTCGTAAGGATGCGTTGTGCAGACGTTTGGGAAAAACGACCTTGACGTCTCAAGATTGTGATGATACTTCACAAGTCCTGATTCTTTAAGATGGTTCAACTCATGCTCTGTAAGTATGCCGAGAGAAGCACATCCATAAAAATGGGTTTGCTCTGATATACCCTTAACTGCCTGGGCTATGATCTCAAGCTCGTCAGAATTGTCGATCCCATACCCGCTTGTTACAATAGAAAAGCCCTTTGCAGGAATATTATCTGCCTGTTTTGCCTTATCAATAATGGTGCCGGCCGACAGCAGCGGATACACCTTAGCAGATGTTTTATGATGAACAGACTGAGCACAAAAATTGCAATCCTCTGGGCATAATCCGGATTTGGCATTAAGTATTGAACAGGTATTTACTTCATTCCCCTTGTAATGCAGCCTCATCTTGTTAGAGGTATTAAACAGATCTAATAAGCGTTCATTATCAATAAGGCTAAGTTCCTTGGCTTCATCAAACGTAATACCGTTATTCTCTATAACATATTCAGCGGATAGTTTCATTACAGCCTCCTGTAAATAGACATGTTATTACAAATTAAAAAAAAATACAAGTTCACGATTTTATTCAGGGGTTATGAACACGCGGTATTTTTTAAGTATCTGTACGGGATGATAGGATAGTTTTGCTTTCCTTAACCCTTCGTGACCGAGATCCTGCTCACGGTTTATATACTTGTAATGACTAAGCTCGTGAATGCAAAACTCATTGCTTATAACCTGCGGGATACCCTCATATGACGGATCGAATTTTTCAATATGTCCCACCGCTGTGTCTGGATTTAACCCTTCTGCAATGCAAAAAGCTATGACATTATCGTCCACGATTATTGTACCGCCGGTAAGACCGAGTGTATTGAAATTGATGAGCGCTTCTTTTGTTGCAATAACATCATCTTTGAGCAATGGATTACCTTTGTTGCTGTACCATTTATCGGTCAAAAAGATACAACTATTTATTAGTTGATCGGTTATTCTTTCATACGTGTAAGTATAATGATTCTTGAACTTTTTTATATGATTTCGTTTACCATCAAATTTCCTGCCCCTGAGTTCTATTAGATCTGAAGCTAAATAGATATAATCATAATTATCCCTATCCTCTTCATATCTGATATCAGGGAATGCATGCTGCAAAGGTTCTATAAATCGTTCTTCGACCCTGAATAATTGAATAGGCTCGTCACCCGTATTTTTATAGAACGATACTATGTGTTTAACGGTATCGACATACGATTCTATATCTTTTGCAATAAACATAAAAAACCCTTTACCATCTTTATCAAGTCCTTTTATGCATATACTCTCATTTACAAGACCGGCCTTAAATTTATAAAAATGCCGCCATATAAACATATTCGTAAAATCATACTCAGATGCCTGAGGCGGGTTAAGCCTTAAAATCCGATCAAAGTACGGTTTCATCTTAATGTCTATCTCTGCAAACTCAGGGAATACCGGTATCGATTCGGCATACCGGGTTAAACGGATTATTTGATCCATAGATGTTTAAATTAGCTCTTAATAATAATAATTTCAAGAGGCAGTTAAAAGAATATAAAAAAAGTTTATATCGTATTTTTTGGATTATGTAGGGGCGAGATTCCTCGCCCCTAAGCACCTTTAGTATATCACCTGCTCAATCGTGTTGAGCACTGTATCGCTTGACATGGTCGTCGGTGAGCCGTTGGACGTGCCGCCGATTAAGTAGAAGTAAGGTCCGAGTAATATACCCGCACCAAGGTATCGATAGGTCAATGTCTTGCCTCCATCATTATTTGGATATCCTGTATGTAATGTGTAAGGCGTTGTTCCAAATTCAAAATCTTCAATATTATGTGTCAATGGGTATCCGGCAAAGAAATAAAAGAAGTTATTTGTATCCACCAATGTTATCTGGCCACTTATGGTATAAGAAGCGTTTGATAAACCATTAGAAGTCTTTAAGTATTGAAACGGCTCAAGTCTTCCATCGCCCTGAATACGGGAGACCTCTGTTGTGTTTATAACAGCTCCGTTGTACCCGGTTACTGCATATATATAACCGGATGTATCTGTTATTGCCAGAGGCAGATTTGTTTTATCTGCTGATAATGCACTGAGCTGGCACCTGGCTGTTTGTAGCGATGCTGTTGCAAAGATATTTCCAATGCCTCCACCCATAGGCAATGCACCCGGGGTTGGGCTGACAGAACCATTATCAGAGAATGCAGTCGTTGGAGAGACAATGTTGCCTATATACTCTAAGCCATGCCCGCTGTCCCTGTATATGTTATAAGACGATGCATCCGGCACAGATGCCCATGTAAACTGTATGCCGCCTGTTACAGATGTCTGGAATGTTCCGGCATAGGCAAGCTCGCCGTCAGGCACGATTGCTGTAACAGCGTATGTGTATGTAGAAGCAGCAAGCCTGCCCGTTGTAGCGCTCGCTTCTGTTATAGGAGCCGCGGACAATTGTATTGAGTCAACTGTTGAAAGTCCTGTCGAACCATTTGCTGTCCCTCCAACGGCATAACCGTACACGGTGCCTGTCTGCGTATGACCTACTGCAGCGCCAAGATAGCCCCGTGCAGAAGATAATGAAGCAGAAACAAGTCCGAATGGACCAAGGCTGCCATACGGTAATGGTGGTATATATCCATCGGAAGGCGTTGTCATCGTAACAGGCAGTGAACTACCGTCATCCGTAATGGTTGTGGTTAAGGTAACAGGCACAAGCAATACCTCATTTCCCTGTCTGATATCAGGGGATGGGCTTCTATAGACCTTATAATATTCTGCTTCAGGAACGGGATTAAATTTAAGTGTTACGTAAGATGTGTTTGATGTGGTTGTTACTGAGGCAAAGTTTAATGCAGGTGATTCTCCCCTGTAGTTTACGGCAGAAACCCTGTAATAGTATGTGCCTGCCGATAATGTACCTCCCGATGAGGAAGGTGTTGCAACAAGGTTTGTTGGATCCTGGATGGTTGTTGGGAAACCTGACGTTGTATCTGTTATGCTGATAGGCTGAGATGTCCCATTATCAACAAAGCTTCTGCCGCTGATATTCCATGCAATAAGCACAGGTCTGAATGTGCCTGGGGTATTCCTGTAAACATTGTATCCAGTAGCAGTGATAAAGCTATTTGTTACAGGGCTCCACACGCTCACTGGCTGCCATGATACCTGGATTGAGCCCGTCTGCGTGGTTGTTGTAAAAACAACCGGTGAAGGCAGGCTTTCTCCTATGTACGTTGTGCCTGTCGGCAGGTTTGCAGAAACTTCATATACCCATGTGCCAGCGGGCAGTGTACCCGTCGTAAATGCGGAAAGACCTTCGAACGATACAACAGGAGTACTGTCGGTTGTAAGAATCTTTGCACGCTCTATTACTGAGGTGTATCCTGAAGAAGGGGTAAGCCCGCCGAGTACATACACATAGCCATTATACTGGAATGCCGCTGCACCCGTGGTTTTATAGATAAGAGGAGATGTAAGGTTGAATGGATTGAGATTACCAAACCTGTCCGGCTGTGCGTATTCAACACTGTCAAGTGTATGCCTGCCTATGCCATCATCGCCGCCGATCGCATAAATAAACCGATCACCGATATTGTCATGCCCTGTAACCGATGTAAGCCCTTGCCTGCCAATAATAAGTTGACTTGTTGATGCATTAGTATTTCCAACATTTTGCGCAGGGTTCGTGACGATAAAGCTTGAATAGTCATAATAGGTATTATCCGATGTGTTAGTAACTCGTATTACGTAAACACCTGTTGCAAGCACTGCAGTTGTGCATGTAATAATAGTCGATGATTGAGCGCTTATTGAACATACATTAATTGCACCTGTAGAATCGATAGTCTCTGCAGTTGCATCTGATGCAAAGTAATTGCCTGTTATGGTTATAGATGTTAAAGCATTGGATGAGCCCGATGCAGGCGATATGCTCGTTATAACAGGCGGCGGGTTGGCAGAAACGTAGAACCCGGACGGGTATACAGCCTGCTGCCCATCTGGATTTTGTACTGTTATATCATACCACCCGACAGCCATACCATTCGGTACGACAGCCTGGATCTGTGAGGATGATACATAAGCGACATAGGTTAGTTTTACACCAGCAGTTGAACCGGCGGGCGCAAATATCACGGTAGCAGGAAAACTGAAGTTCATGCCGCTTATTGTGATATTTGTATCGGCGTTTGTCCATCCGAACTTTGGCTCTATTGATGAAATGACCGGTGAAATGCACGCGTGGATCTGTGTTATTGAGATTGATGCACTTGTCTGCTGTGAATCGGGGTTGGTGACAATAATGGTATATGTGCCTGCACTTAAACCTGTACCTGTTGTAGCTGTTATGGATGTTGAGGATACTGAATTTACGGTTGTAGTTATTTTATTGCCCGATGCTGATACTACTGTAACATTGGGTATACCGAAAAAGCTTGTTCCCCCGATGTTTACAACAACCGTGCCTGCCATGCTGCAGATCGATGCGCTGCTTATTGTTGGTGGGGGATAGCTCGAAACGATGTAAGCGTTCTTAAGCGTGCCGCTCTTGCCAGTGGGGTTGACGACCGTAACGCTGTATGTAACCCATGTACCTGCAGCGACAGAGATCCCGGACGGCACAGTTGCATTTATGACGGTCTGTGAAACCTTTGTCATAGAGAGATGTGTAATTGGCGATGTGCTCAGATATACCTGCGGCAGTTTTGTTGTAAGGTTGCCTGAAAGAATATTGAATGGTACTGCCTGAAAGCCGTTACCGGTGATTGTTACCGGTATGGTGCTTTGATTATACCCACCCCCCGGTGTTATGGATAACGGTTGCGGTGCTGGACCAGTTGTCGTCTTTGAACAGCCGGCAAATATAGCAAATGCTGATAATGTTATGTATATAAGCTTCTTCATATTGTCCTCCTAAAAAAAGATATTGTAGCCGATCAGAAATAAAGTCCCTCCGATGTTTGCAGAGCCTGTTGTAAGGTAATTCACGGATGAGGATATAAAGTTAAATTCTGCAAAAATGGCCCCGGGCCCAAGTTTATTTATCCTGATGCCGGGGTATACGGAAAAACCAAACGAACTACCCTGTTCACTTACGGATGAAAATTTTGATATAGATGTGTTTACAGAAGAGCTAACAATACCCAGTCCTATACCCCCGTAAATATCTATCAGATCATTAATCGTGTAATCGTAAGTGAGTTGTATAAGTATGGGTAATGCATAACCTTTTAAATGGTAACTAATCGTGCCTGTCTGGATTGAACTGGCAGAGCCTGATTTATCTATGGGATAGTAGTCTATGCCAAGACCAATTGATAATGAAGAGCTGGAGTGTCTGTAGACCCTTTCCCCGGCCCCAATACCAAAGGAGAATCCGCTTTGAAAAGATGAAAAAGGCACAATCATGTCACCGATGCCGGCATTAAAGTATGTGTTTTTGTTTTCCGTGTAAGTTTCTCTATAATCGCTCTGCCTCATCGAGTATTCACGCGCATACAGATTGCTTGATGTAAAAACGCATGCCAGTAAAAAAAACATTACTACCCATGTTTTTATCATTACGCACCTCCATTTTTAATATAAGACAATGAAATGGTTTAGATGTAACATGAGCACACTCAAATACCGGCTGTAGTTTTACTTCAATCGTATTTTTCTTATGCATGCAAAAAACGGAAAGATTAACAGATAGCCTGCACCGACGGCAATGATCCACATGCCCATAATGACCCTCTTTAAAACTGGCAGCTCAGATGTTGTTTTGAAAAATACGGGCCGCCCATTTTCTAAAACCCGATGTCATTAATGTTGCAATCCCGGGTATTGCCTCGGTTAGTCTTGAGGAAATTTGAATCGGTACACGTTTCATAACCACGCTATTTATATAGTAAATGTATGCATCCGATATCCCTGTATGTTCCGGCTTATATATTATCTGGGCATTTTCAAAGGCGGTATACATTATGGGCTCAAACAAGCCTTTTGCCTGTGTCTTATCAATGTAGGTGATGATATTCCCGTACTCAAGACTGTAAGCAGTTATCAGGTATGAAAGATCGATAAAATCCCTAAGTCTAAATGAATAATTGTGATGTATTGCCATATGATAAAGCGTATAAATAAAGGATATCATGGGCTCAAACACATAAAAATTTTCGTTATCCCATTTTATCTTCATAGTGCATTCAAACGGGTTTAGAGGAGTTAAGAAAATAAATCTATCATCGAATAACCATGTATGGATCTCGAGCGATAGAATATCATCGGCGGATTGATACGGAGTGATGTGTGATTTTACCTCCTCAAACCATTTTCCACTCAGAGTTTTAAACAACGCATACATACTCTGTTCTTTCATCAATTCTTTCATTTTCAGGATATGTTCTTTTTTAATAAGTATGTCCACGTCAGCCATGGGTCTTATACCGACCTCGTTATATATAGAAACGGCGAATGCAGAGCCTTTTAACAGGATAATATCTATACCATACTTTTCAGCGGCTTGTCTCAGCAGTTTTTTTTTTAGCGCTTCAACAATAGTATGTTTCTGGCTGTATTCTGCATATAACTATTTTTTAAAGATGCCGGTATCTCAGGACTAAGAGTTGTGATATTTTTTTAATATTATGATATAAAAGGGGAGATAAAAATTACATGCTTGCAAGTTTTACGAGTTTTTTAAAATCCATACGTGTCAGTCTATTTTTGATAATGGTTATCCGTGAGTTTGACTTTGCCGGAGCACATATATCTATCAGTAATGTTCTGGAAGTGTTGAAAAGCATATTATAGATAAGAAAATGTTATATGATAATAGTTGGATATATCCGGCTGATCATCAAATACAACACCGTCTATACAAACCCAGCTATGTCCAATTATGGATGTTTTGTCTATACGGTCTTTTCGTATACCAGTATACAGTACGGCATTGTATCCCGATTCATTTAAGAATTTATAAAGTATTATTGTACGGTTCCAGCGATGCTGTGTTTTAAATATGCTTTTTATCTTTAACCATACGTGTGCATACCTTTTTATAAGTATCTTATTGAAAGATTTTTTTTGTCCTTTGAGAGAGTATCAAGAAATTCTTTCAGCCCATACTCCTTTTCAAGAAAAGGAATATAAAATATGTAAAAACCCATTCTCAAGAATAAAGATAAGCTGCCGGTTATTTTATCGGCGGTATTGTTATCCATGCGGGCTGATCATTAAGGTATGCATTGTCTGTTAATCCATGATTGTTTGAGCCGTTTATGGACATTGAGTATAATTGAAATCTTCCGGATCTGTTCGATGAGAATACAATAGTATAACCGCATGCAGTAGGATGCAGATCAAAATACTGGCTTAGGACGCAATCGGTTGAAGGATCGGTAAGCCTTTTCACGCCTGACCCATCCGGCTTCATACTATATATACTGTAATCCCCATCCCTTGTTTATACAAAGATTATCAAAAATTGTTTTAGATTCTTAAGCTTATCAGGCTGATGATAAACTTCGCGTGAGCATGAACCTATAAATAGGGCAGCTGCCATAAAAAAGCTTCTATATAGCATTGTTGGTAGTTTTGGAATCATGCCTTTTCAATTAATTTGCTGTTAAGTAATTTACTTATCAATGTGTTAACGCTGTCAAGAGCCTCTGCCTTATCCAAATCGTAAATAGAAATAAGTTGTTCAATATTTTTTTCAAGTGTCAGCGATACCTCAATACCTTTATATATAAGAAGTCCTGTCTCATTTAATGAATAATACCGTTCGCTCTTCAAATCAAGAAGCACAGCCTCGTTATCGTCAAGTTCTGTAATTATTATGTCCTTCGGGATGGTGTAGTTCATTTTGATGGATAAGGAGGGCAATGCCCTCCTTATTATTTATAATGAACTCGTTAAAGAATTAATGAGCAATGATACAAGCCCGACAAACTGGTTGACCTTGCCGTTGGTAATGTCCATTGTCGAATAACTTGTTGTACCGCAGCTCAGTGTTCCCTGATCTGCTATACCAAGCCATGAAGAGTACTGTGTACCCCAATGGAAATGTCCCATAGTTAATACGCCGTCAAAGCTTGGATCAGGGAAGAACACGTACGTGTCATCCGGTATGAACACCAATAGATTTATCCCCATACCTGAGAACATAACAGGCGTGGGAGGATCCACTGCCCTTCCGTCTGGCCAGAAATGGTATCTTGAAACGAATGGAGTATAACTCCCGGAAAATGGAGCAACAGTAGTTCCGGAAACGGTAGACAACAGTGTCATAAAATTACCGTCATATCCATCGTATATACCATTCTTCTCACCGCACACCGACCATGATTGTTGTGGATAATCAGGGAATGGATATGGAGGATTTGTACACGTTATATCATCTCCATAAGGATCCGGATTATTTGTAGGACTATATCCGAGTTCAAGATTATCAGCCACCCTGCCTGTCCCCGTATCACTAAATGCGGTTATAGGTAAACCCTGCCAATCTTTACCTACAAACGGAAATGTCTGCTCTTCATCATACTGGACTATAATATCTCCTGCATTGTGATATTGTCCGTCACCATATATGTCGTCAATCGGATCACCCGATTCCCATTGTACATATTTACCGGTTGAATCAGAGTACCATTCGCCTCCATATCCTGCAGTAAAAGGATTACCTACGCAATTATCGCATGTGCCGTTTACAAGGCTTGCTGTTGCTGTCCAGTAACCAGCCCCATTATTATATGCGGGGTCCGGCACATGGACAAATCCATCTGCAAAAGGCTCCGGCGGTACATATATGCCTGTTCCAGCCTTATCGACAAAAGGCGTTGCTTGTGGATAGTATAACGGTGCAAGTGTTTTCAGATTACCGGGTGGATAATTAAAGAACGCACCGAGATCTATAGAAGGTAATACACCGGGCAATAAAGTATAAAGCGTCCCGGCAGAGGCATAGTTTGTTAGAACCGGTAACAGCCCTCCAAGCATTGATGTAATTGCAGGACTACCTGAATAGGAAATGCCATTTACCATTCCTAATAACCTTTTGAGCAATATGCCTATTACCGGATAGAGATCCAGAGGGTGCTGGCCATTAGTATCAAGAATAGACCCCTGAAGGGCATAGCTTGTAGAAGAAATATCGGTTAAATATATAATCTTGGAAAGCGGAGGTATGGTTACGTTTGATACTCCGATCGGTAAAGATATACCCTGTATAAATAAAAGGTTGTCAATAAAAGCCGCTGCCCGTTTTCTATTCATCCCTGAAATGAGTATGGATACAGGGGATAAAGTGCTACTCAAACTTGGTACAATGGCAGGGAGTATTTGAAGAGCAACTACAAGCAATTGACTTAATAAAGGCGAACCCCACGGCTCTCCCGGATCATAATGCCCATTGCCGTCCGTACCCATAGGATTCTTAACTGGATCATAAAGATCACCTTTTGGATCAAGTCCTCTGTAACAGCCATTTGGTCCTGTTTCCAATTGATCGGGTGTATTATCAGTGCCCCAATCATGGAATCGTTTGCCAGGCTCATATACTCCGCTTCCCTCTGCTTCTGTAAATGGTATTCCCGATACCATGATAGGAACCTGATGATGTATAAGCCATGGAAAGTTTGGCGGAAATGCGTCATTCATGTCCGGATCGGGATTACAATCAGCATTGTAACCTGTTTCCTGAACATTAAATAAACCATCTATACCGGTATCATCAGGACCCGGCGAGAATACTGTACTCATATTTACCGCGGGGTTCCTTTGTTCCCATCCAGGCATAAATACGCCGTTCGGCAGTGTCGTAGAAACGTCTTCGACATAAGTGGTACCGGAAATCTCTCGTATCCCATCTCCGTAGCCGCAGGGTGTCCCATTTGAGAGATCCTGGGATGTGCATGGATGATTATCGCCTGCTGGATAAAGATTGAACTTAGAGGAATCAGTAATGTAATCAGGGCATTTATTAAAACTTGCCTCAGAAATAGAAGACGCAGGTATGGACATGGTTATATTGAGCCCATTAAAAGACAGCACAACTTTTTTTGGCTGACACTGCGGGAAATAAGACGGGCATCCGCCCCAGTCATCATAAAACATCAGCACATGATTAGAATTGTCACCCTTTCTGTTCATTATGAATGAAGCGCTGTCACCGAACGACTTGAATGCGTCTCCAAGTAATGATTGGGCATCTGTTAACTCCTGAGCACCGTTGGATGAAATCGTCCCGAAGGCTGGATCAAGTAACGGGCTTTGAGGTGCCGGACAACCTGATTTTACAGGGATTACAAGATTTATAAGTGCATTTGCCACACCATTATATGCAAACAATAGCTTAACTCCGCCTTGAATCGTTTCAAGGAGTCCTATAAAAGAGTCAACCTCTCCGAGGTCATAAGTACCCGACATATCAAGATATAACCTTGGATCTGTTAAGCTTGACGTATTGATTCCAAGGGTACTCATGTTATTTAAGATAACAAGGTCGGCACTATTTATTGTAAATGAAAAGCCCGTGAAAGGTAAAACCGCTTTTAAATTAGAAACAATTGGAGAAATAATATTATCAAGAATAGGACCAAGTAAATTTTGATACGGCGTGATATCAATGGGTTGACATGGATTTGATGATGATCCTCCTGTTAATGACCCAAGCATGTTAGAGCTTAATAGACTTGAAATGGTCGAGATCGCATTCCATATACCTATCATTCCAAGTCCGAAGTTTGCATGCGATTCAACATAAGCATAATTACTATCCCCTGGATTTATATTATTCAAGGCATCTGTGTACAGTGACTGTGCCTCTGATATTTGTGAACTGTTATTAAGTCCCCCGTTCATGATAATTTGATCCGCATTATGTGTGTTCTGGTATGGATTAACCTTTGAAGTTGCACACCGGGTTGTTAGAAAAAATAATGACAAAATAATTATAGAAAAGTGAATCACCCTTTGCCTCATGCCGCACCTCCATTTTTTATTAAAGGTGATTTAATCTTAGTTTTGTATAATAGTCAAGCACAAATCACAGAAAAAATGACAACTTGCCTACCCACGATTTTATCTTTGTAAGACAATTGATCCAGAGTACAATAGAGAAATACCGTGTTTTAAACCCGGCCTTTCTTGTTATCCGCGTTAATCACTATTACTGCTTTCTAATATTTATACAGCATGGCTGTTATTATTTTATAAACAAGCCTTGCTGCTAAAAAATCGGTATTGATGGATAATGGCGCCGGTGAAAGTTCAACAACATCGCATCCAACAAGGTTATGATGTTTTATAACCATTTTTATCAGATCGATTACATCATACCATCCCAACCCACCTGGTTCGGGTGTACCGACAGCAGGCGCAACGGACGGATCGAATCCGTCGAGATCTATAGTCAAATACACATTATCATGAAGCGATTCTGTTGCGTGTTCTTTCCATTGTGCATCTTTTCTTATGTTATGCATATAGAAGGTATGGATCCTGTCTTTTTTTATGGTCTCATACTCTTCTTTACTCTGGCTTCTTATACCTACCTGAACTATAGTTGCCATATCTTTTATTCTTGCCATTACGGATCCATGGCTGTAAATACTGCCCTGGTAACTTTCTCTTAGATCCGAATGTGCGTCAACGTGCAAAACACTTAAGGACTTAAACTTTTCTTTATACGCTTTTACGATTGGATATGTTATAGAGTGTTCGCCGCCTAACGAGATCAAAAACTTTTCCTTTATCGGGAGTTGTTTTACAGTTGAGTAAATTCTGTTGATGGCATCATCGGGTATAAGGTTCTGGAAATTAATATGTTCAAGTGTATTTATACCCGTAAGATATGTTTCAACGCCTGCCTCTTCGTCAAATAGCTCTACATAATGTGAAGCCCTTATTATAGCCTCAGGCCCGTTTTTTGTCCCATCGATATAGGATGTAGTTTGCTCGTAGGGGATGGGCAGAATTAGAAAATTCGCCCTTTTAAAGGGAACATTATATCCAATAAAGCTATTTTTGTCTGCAATGGGTATCATCATGGGAGAAGCACTGCGGATGCAAGTACCGTTGTCCAGTATCCGTCTTTATCAACCGTAGCTGATTGGGTTATGTTACGGGTTGTTACAATATGACCTTTGATTGTCCATATCTCTTTTTGTTCATCATAGCTTTTGTTTGAATCAAACTCTACTCCCATTGTTGTTGCAAGCATGTAGGCAGCAAGGTCCTCTGCATAATCTCCTGCTACCTTTTCCGTCTGGCCAAAACCATGATGTTCTGATAAATAGCCGTGAATTGTTTCATCCTTCGGATTAGCAAGTCCGATTGATGCTGCAACAAGCCTGTGCGGTTCGTTAGAAGAGTTTTCCGATAATACACAAAACACGATTTGACCTTGCTGTAAATGCTGCAAGCCCTGTTCAATGCTTATTATTTTGCATCGTGGCGGGATAATGCTGCTCACCTTGACAAGGTTATATTCTGCTATTTTTGCATCTCTCAATGCCATCTCAAAACTTGTTAACTTTTCTGTATGCCTGCCAATGCCCTTTGTTAAAAATAGTTTAGAAGGTACAAACATTTATCCTCCTTATAATCATGTGCGTATCTCTATACATAGATTTTACGATGTCAATAAAAACGTTGATTTGGTGCTAACGGTTACTATTGATAGCGTATTTCGACAGGTACGTATATTGAACTCCTTGACAATGAATATATATTCTTATACAGAATGTACAATTAAAAAAATGAACCATAATTCAAAAATGAAACTTACAAGAAAAGAAAAAGAAAAATTAGTCAGGAAGCAGGACATAATAGAAGCTGCGATAAAAGTGTTTTCCGAGAAAGGATTCTACGAAACATCTGTGCAGGATATAGCAAAAATAGTGGAAATGGGTGTCGGTACTATTTACAAATATTTCAAGAATAAAGACGATCTGTATTATAATGCGATTTTATACAAGTTTGAAGGATTTGATAAACTCTTGAGTGAAAAACTTGTTGACAATAAAACCTTTATTGACCAGCTTACCACTATTGTAAAGGTATGGCTTGAATACTTTGACACAAATAAAGCATTTTTTATGGTCATATTTTCTGAATGGGCAAACGTAAAGAAAACGATGATGCACGGATTAAAAATAAGAATCATGCGTAAGATGGAGAGAGACAGTAATAACATAAAGCTGCTGATAGAAAAGGCGAAAAGAGAAAATGAAATAAGGGATGATATAGACACCGATATCCTGAATTCAATAATTACCGGGACTATTCGGGATGTTATTCACAGAAAGTATTTTAATATGATAAAGTCTGATTCTACTACTATAATAAACAATATTATCGTGATCGTATCAGAAGGTATAATGAAGGAAAGGAAGGAAATTCTATGAAACGGATGACTATAGCTATTGTAATGCTATTAATGATTACACAACCGTATATTGCAAATGCATGCGAGCAGCTTAGTATAGATAATGCCGTACAGCTTGCATTGGGCAACAACAAAACGTTAAAGCAGGCGGAACAGGAAAAAGAAGCAGCATATTCAAAGATCATACAGGCAAGAGCCGGATTCATGCCGGAGATACAGGCATCGGGAACATATATATTCACTTATCAGCTTCCTATACTTACTATACCACCTAACGCTTTTGGTCCCAAATTCCCGTCAACAGCTATTAACACAAGGATCAATTTCTCTACATGGAATTATACGGCAGGGTTTAATGCGTCGTGGACATTATTTGCCGGTGGTATGATATGGAATAATTATAACGCATCAAAGTACTTGTACGAATCATCCTCCGCATCGGTGCAGGATACAAGACAGGAAATCATATATCAGGTTAAAAAAGCTTATTATGATTTTTTGCTTGCAAAAGAATCTGTAAGTATAATTAAGCACTCGATTGTTATTGCGAAGGAGCATTTTAAGAACACACAGAACAGATATAGTGCCGGCGAGGCATCGGAACTCGATGTTTTAAATGCGAATGTGAGTCTTGCCAATTTACAGCCGCAGGTAATAGCTGCTGAAAATAATGTGAAGATCACGGAACTTAATCTGAAAAATCTCCTTGGTGTTGAGTTTACTGATAATGTATGCGGAAATGCTGATGTCCCTTTACCTCAGCTTTCAAACAGCCTTGGGCAGTTCCAGCAGGACGCGGAGCAAAAAAACTATCAACTTAAATCGGTCGAAAAACAGATCAAGGCATCGGCGTATTACAAGAGGGTTTCATTTGGCAGATTCATACCGTCACTTACAGTAGGCGGGTATTACAACTGGTTATCAAATGACTTTGGTACATGGCAGCCCATATATCAGGCTGAACTTGTCCTCTCAATACCGCTTTTCAGCGGTGGTTCAGATGTCGGCAAGGTAAAAGAGGCTAATGCGGATTATTATAGACTTACCTTTTTAAAATCACAGATAAAGGATACTATCAGACTATCGATTGAAGGCGTATATTCAAGTGCGGTTGTTGCAGAAAAAGAATTAAAGGCTGCGGAATATGCCGTAAATACTGCACAAAAAGCAGAGTCTATTGCCGAAGAACAATACCGGATCGGGACTGCCATAAATATAGATGTACTTAATGCGGATTTAGCTCTAAGAGAGGCACAGATAAATTATGTAAAGGCAAAGTACAACTATTTAACTGCTGTAGCAGAACTTGACAGGATTACCGGCATAGGGGAATAGGCGTTCAAAAGAATCATTAATTTTAGTCGAAAATTACCGTGAAAGGAAGTTTAATATGGATGGTCAAACTAAAGAAACAAAAAAGAATAATAGGATGTCTTATAAAAAACTTCGGGTACAGGTGCCTGTTCTACTTATAATAGCAGGTATAATATTTGGGTTGGTGTGGTGGAGGTACTGGGCAAATTTTGCTTACACAGAGGATGCACAGATTGATGCGGACCTTATTTTAATAAGTTCTCCTCTTCCTGCTTATATTGATCAACTGTACGTTGATGAAGGTGATCCAGTAAAGATTGGTATGCCTCTTGTGCGGGTAACATTATCCAACATTATCACAGACAAGGATCTTAAATCAGCAAGGTCGGAGGCAAATATTCAATATGTTAATGCGGAAAAAGAACTTAAGGTACTTAAATCCCAGATGATAGATGCGCAGAAAAATTCGCAGAGGATTGAGGCGATATACAAAAAGGGCGGTATAAATGCGCAGTCCGTTCTTGACGCAAAAACCAGGTATGAGGTTTTAAGAGAGCAGTACGAATCTCAACAGATAACAGCCGGTCTTCAAAAAGACATACTCGATGCCACATATAACAGGCTTAGCGGTATTATCTTAAAAAGCCCTATAAATGGTGTAGTTTCAGAGAGAAGTGCAAACATAGGACAGAATATGGGACCAGGTGATCCCATTTTTGGGCTTGTTGATTTGGATAAGGTCTGGATAGTTGCTAATTTTAAAGAGACGCATGTCGGTAAAATTAAAGCAGGGCAGAAAGTAGCTATATCCGTAGACACGTATCCGGGCGTTAATTTTAAAGGTACTGTCTTACATGTAGAAAACGCTACGGTGGGCGCATATTCCGTAATACCTTCAGAAAATCCATCAGGAACATTTATAAAGATTGTTCAAAGAATACCTGTAAAGATTGCGGTTGACACGGAAGGCTATGTCTTAAGACCCGGCATGTCTGTTGAAGTTAAAGTACGTATAAGGAAGTTTAGCTGGTTATGACAACAATACCAAAGGTCTTTAGGGCAGCAGCCTTAATTTAAAAGAAAATACCGTCCGAGACAAATACAAATGGAAGATAATACCAATCATAATGATGCATCCTACAAGTGGTGGGTGCTTGCAATAGTAATGATAGGCAGCTTCATGGGTGTGATGGATAACTCTGTCGTTAATGTTGCCCTGCCGCATTTCATGGTCGCATTCGGAGTAAACACAGAGCAGGTTGAATGGGTTGTTACGGCTTATATGCTTGCATTTGCAATACTTATGCCGCTTGCAACATGGTTAAGGAATTTGCTTGGATTAAAGGTCGCATTTTTGCTCGAGCTGATGATATTTGTGATAGGTTCATTCTTGTGCAGCTTGTCATGGAGTCTTGAATCGTTGATAGCTTTCAGACTCCTCCAGGCTGTTGGAGCAGGTGATATAATGCCTACAGGTATGACAATGATTGCAGAGGTTTTCCCAAAAGAGGAAAGAGGACTTGCACTTGGTATATGGGGAGCAGGTGTAACAGCGGCCCCTGCAGTAGGTCCAACACTTGGCGGATATTTGCTCGATCATGTGAGCTGGCATGCACTATTTTATATAAACATTCCTATAGGTGTGCTTGCGTTTTTCTGGGGTTTAACAATCCTTAAGTCGTCAAAAGGTGATATCAATGTTCTTAAGAGTTTTGATTTTATCGGATTTATTACCTTTGGGCTGTTCCTTGGCACATTACTTGTCGCGCTTGAAAAGGGACAGGAAAAAGGCTGGTCATCCGGTTATATTCTATCATTATTTATAGTATCTTACTTCTCTCTCTGGATATTTATCGCTACAGAATTTATTGTAAAAAAACCAATCATAGATCTCAGAATATTTAAGAATTATAATTTCGTTATGTCTAATATACTTGGTGTAATAAGATCTATTGCCTTGTTTGGTACCGTTTTCTTGATGCCGTTGTTCTTCCAGAACCTGATGAGTTATTCCGCCACATTAACCGGCATATTACTTATTCCACAAGCATTAGCAGTCCCTTTTGCTATGCCCTTGGCGGGAAAACTGACCGATAAGATAGGACCAAAGATACCTATCTTGTTCGGCGTTTTGTTAACATCATATTCGTTGTTTTATTTTTCATCCTTATCCATAATCTCAAGTTACGGCTTTATAGTTATTGGATTGGTTATGCGGGGTTTTGGTATAGGTTTTTTAATGGCACCTCTTACAAGTACTGCCGTAAATTCACTTCCTAAAGAGCAAATAAATCTTGGCTCAGGAGTATTGAATGTTATTATGCAGGTTGGAGGTTCTCTTGGTATTGCTACGTTAGGAACAATACTAGAGAGCAGGGGAGATTTCTACATGTCAACTTACGCGGGACACCTGAGTTTTACTTATCCATATACAAAGCAGCTATTGAATAGGATTGCATATTATACTATCAATAGAGGTGCTACTTTATATAATGCCTCGATCGCATCAAGAGGCTCGTTTATTGCATATCTGCATCTATGGGCTCAATCCAATGCATTTGATGATGCCTTTTTGATAGCCGGCTTATTTGTTTTAGCAGGTATTATACCGGCACTTCTACTTCGAAATATTATTTATAGGAAAAAAAATAAAAAAACTGAAGAAGAGATTGAATTTATAGAAATGTAAACCTTAATAAGAATAATTTATCTGTTGACTTATAGATTTTATGACTTTAATTCATCATTATATATGAAAAGGATTTACTTATTATTAGGTACTTTATTCATACTTTTGTTTTCTGCATCTGCAAAGGCTTATGATTTTCCTTCTTATGTCGGATATGTGAATGATTTTGCAGGGATCATGGATCCGTCCACAGTATCTCAGCTTAATTCGAGTATAAGTGAATTCAATAAGGCAACGGATATACAGATCGCCGTTGTTACTGTTAAAAATACCGGTGACATGGGCATTGATGAATATGCAAACAGGCTTTTCCATCACTGGGGAGTCGGTGTAAAAGGTCTTGATAACGGTATAATGCTTATTGCTGCTATAAAAGAAAAGAAGGTAAGAATAGAGGTTGGCTACGGACTTGAACCGGGTCTTACCGACGAAGATGCAGGCGTTATAATAAGACACGACATAATCCCTGCTTTTAAACAAGGTGATTTCTCACAGGGTATATTAGCCGGTACACTCGGTATAATGAAGAGGCTGAATACCTCCATAAAACAAGGGGACATATCAAAACATGCCTCTTCTTCGACGGCAAAGTCATCAAATGCATTTAATCTTATTCTTGGTATAATTATGTTTGTAATATTTATTTACTTTGCAATCAGACACCCATTCCTTACCCTGTTTTTTCTTGGATCCGGTTTCGGCGGCGGGTTCGGTGGCGGTGGAGGCTTCGGTGGCGGTGGAGGCTTCGGCGGGTTTGGCGGTGGTAGCAGCGGCGGAGGCGGCGCGTCCGGAGGCTGGTAGGACTTTATAGGAGGTTGTCATGCATGAAGATATATTAAAAAGATTACTTGATACGTTAAAATCGGTTTTTGATACAAGACTGATAAGCTTTGTAATGTACGGATCTTCACATACAGGCGAGTATCATAAACGGTACTCAAATATTAATACCATTGTATTAGTCAAAGATGTACATACGGATGATATAATTAAGCTTGGCAAAGAGATAATATGGTTTTTGAAAAATGATAATCCTGCACCGCTCATTTTTACAGAAAATGATATAAGTTCATACAAAGATGTGTTTCCTATAGAGATGCTTGATATCATAGAGAATCATACGGTTGTTTATGGAGATGATCCTTTTAAGGATTTACAGATTGATAAGACGAATCTCCGCTTCCAGTGTGAATATGAACTTAAATCAAAGCTTTTGCTGTTAAGGCAGTCACTATTTAATAAAAGCTCAAGAAGGCGTGTGCAGGAGATTATGCTAAATACACTGCCGGGGATCGTTGCCTTGTTTAAGGGTGTTTTAAGGCTGAAAGATCAAGAAATACCTGCCCGTAAAAAAGATACGATAGAGAAACTTTCACAGTTTATAGGCTTTGTGCCGTCCGGTTTATTAAAGATGCTTAGCGTAAGACAGGGTAATGAGAGATTAAAAAAATCAGATGTGTATACCGTGATGGATGGTTATATTTATGCAATAGTAAAGGTTTTAGATTTTATTGAAACAATTGAAAGGAGCAAATAAGTATGAGCAAGAAATTGATAGCTGTGCTTATAACCCTTGGGATTTTTGTCCTTTTAGTGCTGATAGCAGTTGGGACATTTGCAAGTAGTTATAACCGTTTGGTTACTCTGAATGAGAACATCAATAATTCATGGGCACAGGTTCAAACTGTTATGCAAAGACGTGCTGATTTAATCCCAAACCTTGTTAATACAGTTAAAGGCTATGCAAAACATGAGAAGGCAATATTCGATCATGTCGCAGATGCAACAGCCAAACTCGCCGGGGCAACAACACCAAAAGATAAATTTGCAGCAAACGACCAGCTTGACGGTGCCTTGAGCAGGTTACTTATGGTTGTACAAAATTACCCGAACCTTAAAGCAAATAAATCATTCAATCGTTTAATGGATGAGCTGGCCGGTACAGAAAATAGGATTGCGGTTGAAAGACGTAGATACAACAATGCTGTAATGGCTTATAATGTTGCCGTTAAAAGCTTCCCTACAAATATCATTGCGGGTATGTTTGGATATGCGCCAAAAGAGGTTTATTTCAAAGCAACAGAAAATGCAAATAAAGTGCCAACGGTTAAATTCTAAAATAACGGTTTTTATTTTTACATGTTCAGGTTAAAGATTTAAGGAGAAGATGTCAGAAGATGTTGTAAGCAAAGAAACAGAGCTTGAGTTCCCTCATGTATTTCAGCTTGCTGCCTCAGCAGGTTCCGGTAAAACACACAGTCTTTCATTAAGGTATGTCCAGTTTTTGCTATCCGATTCCGGGAAAATATTAAATAAAAATCTTAGAAGTATACTTGCCATTACCTTCACAAACAAGACTGCCAATGAAATGAAGGAGCGCATACTAAGGCAGCTTAAGCTTATTGCAATTCCTGCTCTAAAAGATGATAAACAAGCAGCAGAAAGAGAGCAGATATTAAAGCAGCTTAAATCTATTAATCTCGGCGATAAAAACTTTCAAAAGGCTACGGATAAACTCGTTGAGGAAATCATAAGACATTACACGGATTTCCAGGTTCGTACTATTGACAGCTTTTTAAGAAGCATCATTGTGGCATCTTTACGGGAAACGAATCTACAGCCCGATTTTGATATAGCTATAGATGCTATGCCGTATATAGAATATGCTGTTGATGACCTTCTGTCAAGAATTCAAACAAATCCGGCTGTGAAAGAGCTTTTTATAAGGTTTCTTGACATCTATCTTAATGTAGAGGGCAAAACTGGTTTTTACCCGCGTGAAGATATTATCAATCTTGTGAATAGGTTTAGATATCTGGAAAACAAGAAATGTAAAAGGATTGAAAGTAAAAAAATAACGCGGGAAGAGATAGACAAAAAAAAATATACATTCAAGAAGGCTGTTAATAACCTTTATGATATTATAGCCGAAGAAAATATTGAAACAAAATATCTTCCCGGTAAAGATGATCTGATCGGTAAAATCGATAGCAATGATTTCTCAAATAAACTATGGGTGCAGCATGATGTTGAATATATTCTAAAAAAACAGAGTAAACACTTTAGGGACCAGCTCCAGCATGCATGGGACAATATAAGATGGCTGTTGTTTGATCTTTTAATTACGGTTGATAGCAGCCGTTACAGTGCTTATCATGACATCCTTATAAATATAGAAAAAACGCTTCATGAGATTACGCAGGCAAGAGGCGAAATTTTAATAGACGATATAAACAAATACGTTAAAGAACTAACAGATAAATACAACGTACCGGAAATCTATTTTAATCTCGGTGAAAGGATATTTCATTATTTTATTGATGAATTTCAGGATACGGATAGGGCACAATGGAATAATATAAAGGACCTTTTAATGGAGGCCCTTTCAAATGGAGGCTCTCTTTTTTATGTTGGGGATAAAAAACAATCCATCTATAGATTCAAGGGCAGCGATTCAAGCCTTTTTGACGAGGTTATAGAAGATGAAGGAATAGTCCACATCCTGAAAGGGATTTATATAAAGCAGTTGAGTTCCAATTACAGATCAACAGCATTACTTGTAAATTTCTTTAATGAAACATTCCATCCTGATTATCTGAAAAGGATGATTGTTGATAACGAAAAAGAGCAGATCAAATTAAGGATAAATAAACAGATTATAGAGCTTATTAATGACACATACAAAGGTTCAGGACAGGCCGTAGCACAAAACAATAAAACACAAAAACAGGGCGGGTATGTGTTGGTTGAACATATTGAATCAAAAGACGAGCAATCAAATGCTGATGCTTCAACACCTCCAGATGCAGATGCCGTTGAACCTGCCCAAGATGAAGATGTTTACATAAAAAGAATCGATGAGGTTATTGTAGACTTGCATGATAAGGGGACAGCCTATTCAGATATTGCTGTACTTGTCAGAAAAAACGAACAGATAGAAGCGCTCTCAGGCAAACTAAAACAAAAAAGCATTCCTGTGCAGTCGGTGCAGGGATTGGACATCAGAAAGCATCATTTAATAGATGAAGTAATATCTTTTTTAAGCTTTTTAAATAACCCTCTCGATAACCTCTCTTTTGCCGGGTTTATTACCGGAGAGATATTCAATACGGTATCCGGAATACAGACCAACGATATGCATGCTTGGTTTGTGAAACAAAGAGGATCCAAATATCTCTATATAGCCTTTAAACAATGGCAGGTTCAATTGTGGGATGAGTTTATAAGACCATTGTTTAATGCGGTTGGATATCTCCCGGCATACGATATTGTTAACGAGTTTATCGAACGATTCAATGTCCATGAAAACTTTAGTACATCAATAGGCTTTTTTATGCATTTACTTGAGATGCTAAAAAAAAGAGAGGATAAGGGCGAGAATAATCTTTATAGTTTTCTTGAATACTGGAATACTAAAGAAGAGAATGATAACAGCTTTTTTGTAAATCTGTCATCCGGGGATGCTGTTAAGATTTTGACCATACATAAGGCAAAAGGGCTTGAATTCCCTGTTGTGATCCTTCCTTCTGTATCATTTGTATCATTAAATCCTAAAAGTAAAGGCAATGACCAACAAAGCATGTTCATAACAGAAGATAATGATAAACTTAATTTGTCCTATTCTAATAAAATGCATCGCAGCATCTTAAACAGTATAAACGAAGAGGATCCCTCTATTAAGGCTTACATTAAGGATCAGGCATTATCATTTATAGATGAGCTGAATACATTTTATGTGGCACTAACCAGGGCCGGACAAGAACTCTACATTTTTATACAGGATGAAAAAGACCCGGTTTATACATTGTTTGAACACAAGCTTGATACAAACGGCAGGTATGAGCAGGGTGAACATATTGTTTTAAAAAAACAGGGGAAGGAAGAAGAGGATGTTTTTACGGCAAAGGTACGGGCATCTACCCGCTGGCAGGATCACATATTCATAAAACAGCCTGACATGGACAGTCTTGAAAATTACAAAGAAGAAAAGCGCGGCAACATCATCCATGATATCCTTTCGAGGATAACAATTGTGGATGAGCATATAGGGAAACGGATATCAGGGCTCTTAGACATGATCAAGAATGAGACAATCAAAAATCAGTCAGACATTATCGATAAGCTAACAGAGGTCCTTACATCAGAAGAGGTTAAAGCATGGTTTACCCCTGGGCGATCTGCAAATGTTTTTAAGGAAAAAGAGATTGTAAACAAGCATGGCGAGTTAAAAAGAATAGACAGATTGATTGTAACTCAAGATGAAGCAATCATTGTAGATTATAAAACTGGAGGTTTAAAGGATATTGAAAAACACAAAAAACAGGTGAGAGGATATATGAATATAATCTCGGATATATATCCTACCAGACGGATAAAAGGATATCTATTGTACGTTGATCATAATAGGGTTGAAGAAGTCAGATGATTTGAAGCATACAGGAACAAGAGATCGAAACCGGACAATTCCTTTTCATATTAGCAACAATAAATGATTACTTATCCATTTGCTTTGAATTCTTAACCGCACTAAGATTCCCTTTGCTATTTCAATGTGGGATAATCGGTTTTTACCACTCCGTTTAATGGCATCTAACCCGGCTTTAAAATTACAACATTTTAAGGTCTTTAATAATCCATTCTGCTGCAAGCCAAGTAAAGGTCTGCTTACTTCAAGTGCATTTATTTTAGAGGAACCCTCTCCATAGCTTTTAGAGAGGGTCCATTTTTCTGAGTAACTTTATGATAACAAAATTACCAGGTTAACAATAAACGAATTTTTTATCTGTATCCACCTCTGCTGCTCCCATACCCGCCTTTTCTTGGACCATCTCTTTTCTCCATTGGTTTTGCCTCATTTACCTTGATGCTTCTTCCCTTGAAGTCAGTGCCGTTCACCTGTTCAATGGCTTTCTTAGCCTCTTCATCGTTTGGCATTTCAACGAATCCAAAACCTTTTGAGCGATCCGAGTACTTATCCTTGATTATGGTAACACTCTGAACCGCTCCGATTTTCTCAAACAACCCTTTTACATCTTCTTCTGTGGTGTCAAACGTCAAATTGCCTACATACAGTTTTAGCATTTTTTTCTCCTTTGTTTTAAGTATGACTTATTTTTATATAAAAGTAAAAGAAAACAGAGTCACGATTAAAAACCAGAACCCGCTGTTATTTTAATGGCAGTAACATAATATTTATTTAATTACATCAAATAAAATTCTTTGTCAAGTATGTAAAGGCCGACCGAGAATTCAGATTTTTCAAAATCAACATCAATAAAATCAAATAGTTAACAAGTCAAAATAGGTAAAAATGTTATTCTCGGCCAGCCTGTGTAGCTGTAAACACAATTTATGACTATTCTTTTTAAGATAATCAACTTGACAGCTATTGTATTTGGTATTTTGTATACAATAAAGGAGCTAAATATGAAATTACGAAAAACGAATATGATGTTAACAACCATTGTGGCTGTGCTTACATTCTCAACAGTATTATCTGCAAATGCTAAAAACATTAAAAAAGCTCAATCCGTGACTCATAGTGAAGTTTCTTTATTAACAGGGAAAAAACCGTTATTCTCAAGCAGTGATTGTCTGACCTGCCATGGTATTAAAACCGAGGGAATCCCTTATGTTGATGCAGATCACTTAAAGGCGTCCGTACACTCGGGTTTAACATGCACCGACTGTCATTCAAGCATAAAATCCCTTCCGCATCCTGAGAAGCTGCCGCTGCCGAATTGCGGTGCATGCCATAGCGATGTTGAAAGTAAATACAAAAACAGCATTCATGGCAAAGCAGTAGCAATGGGTATAACAGGGGCTGCCTATTGTTGGAGTTGTCATGGCAGGCACGATATACTTTCCGCCGACAACCCTTCTTCCACTGTTTATCCTCAAAATCTACCATCAACATGCGGCAAATGTCATAACAGTGAAGAGTTTGCCACACGGTACAATATCCCTGTTATAAACCCGTATAAACTTTATGAAAAAAGTATTCATGCTGTAGCGCTAAAGGATGGTTTACCTGCTGCTACCTGCTCAAGCTGTCATGGTGTCCATGATATCTTACCGCCCAACATAACAACATCAACTATTGCAAAGACAAATGTACCAAAAACATGCGGGCAATGTCATCAGGAGCAATACGAAAATTACATACAATCATCTCACTGGAAGTCTTTTGAGAATGGTATATCCAATGCACCGGTATGTACAGACTGTCATGCAGAACATGCTATACTGGCACAAAATAACCCCAACTCACCAATCTATCCATTAAATATCCCCAAAACCTGTACTGATTGTCATGGTAATATAACAATGTCTGAGAATTTCGGACTACCCGCTGTTAGCTTATCGTCTTATTTGAGCAGCTTTCATGGTATTATGATAAAAGGTGGCAGCGTTATAGCCGCTAATTGTGCTTCATGTCATAGGGCGCATAAGGTTTTAGGTCCGTCCAATCCTGAATCATCGGTATATCCTGCCAATCTATCCAATACGTGCGGCAAATGCCATCCAGGTATTACAAAGGCAGATATAAAACATCTCAAAGAAATCCATGGACCAACCGGTATTGGTAGCAGGGTAATCAATATTGTCAGGACAGCATATATATGGCTTATCACGATAACCATACTCGGAATGATTCTTTTTGTATCTGCGGACTTTGTCCGGAAGACCATCGACAGGAACAAAAAAGGTATAACAAGGCTTCCGGACGAAGGTGATTATATAAGATTCAACAAAACTGAAATTGTTTTGCATACATTGAATTTTATCAGTTTTATTCTCCTTGCCTATACAGGCTTTGCATACCATTGGCCCAATGAGTGGTGGAGCTCATGGATTACACACATTGACAATGGTCTGATAAGGGCGTGGATTCACAGGGTATCGGGTGTGATATTGCTCATTGTATTCTTCGTTCAGGTCGTACTGATGGCTGCTACAGAGAGAGGCAGAGAACAATTTAAAGAGCTGTTACCGGTTATTGATGATATAAAAGGTACACTGCAGTTGTTCTTCTACAATATAGGGAGAACGGACAAGAAACCCGCGTTTGGCAGATTTACACCTTTTGAAAAATTCGAATACTGGGCCCTCGCGTGGGGCAACACTGTTATGGGGGTAACGGGATTGGCCCTATGGTTCAAAACAGATATACTCAAATATATACCCTTATGGTGGTTGAACCTGTTCCTCTTAATTCATTTCTATGAGGCGCTTCTGGCTACCCTTGCGATAATATTCTGGCACTTCTACTGGGTTATATTCAATCCGGTACTGTATCCATTGAATACCTCTATTTTTACCGGCAAAATTTCTATAAATCTAATGGAAGAAGAACATCCGCTGGAACTCGCAAAACATCAATCAAAGAAGCAGACAGGGACAAGCAATACGGAAACAGACCAGTATATATAGAAAGATGCATAGATAAGATATGGGGGTAAGATTATAATAATTGTATAGGGCGTGGTCTTACATGATCCATTCAAGAAATATTTTCATCTCTGTTTGTGATTCAAGGTAACACGATGCATTGCTGTTTTTACCTATACTTATGGAGATGCCCATTTGGTTTATCACCTTAAATGCATCATCATCGGTAGTATCATCACCGATATAAATGGGCATTTTCCCTGCACCAAAGTTTTTGAGTATCCATACGACGGCGTCCCCTTTATTCCATACATTGAGTGGCCTTACCTCGAACACTTTTTTGCCTGTCACTATTCTAAGTTTATCCATATACCCATCTGCTACATTCCAGAATTTTTCAACCATCTTTTTTATATTCTCCTGCCGTACATTCCTATAATGGATACCGAGGGTAATGGTTTTATCTTCCACCAAAACGCCGTCTATATTTATCAACGCCGCGGATATTTTTTCTTTGAATTCATTTAACAGTCCGGCATCGGAAGGTTCGTAGCCTTTGGTGACTATAGTACTGCCGTCCCATATTTCTGCTCCATGATTTCCAGCATAGATAATATCTTTTATATTTATCTTGTCCATTATATCGGCAAGTTTCCTGCCGCTTATAATCGCTACCGGATACTTCGATTTCAGCCTGTTGAGTATATCGCGAATACTTTCATCCAGTACTGCGGCCTGGGGTGTATCTACGATGGGTGTAAGCGTGCCGTCATAATCGAAAAACAGGAAAACACCGTTTGATGCACCCTGTACGGACGAATGACATTCCCCGAGCGCCCCGATAAAATCGTCTGTCCATCTCCTGAGGTTATTGATTTTAACATGTTCGCGCAGTGCCCTCATCCTGCTCCTCTTTTCTTCGACAGGCATAAGCAGGGCTTTCTTGATAGTTTCGGCAAAGGTCTCTATGTCGTAAGGATTCAAAGGCAAAGCCCCGGTGAGTTCCTCCGATGCACCGGCAAATTCGCTAAGTATGATAACACCCTTTTCATCTACCTGAGATGCGATGTATTCTTTTGCGACAAGGTTCATGCCGTCGTATACAGAGCTTATTATGGCAACATCCGCTATGCGGTAATACAGAGCGAGGTCTTTATGCTCTATCTTCGTCGTAATGTATGCAATGGGCTTCCATGCACCTGTCGAGTACTTATCATTGATCCTGTGTATAAGCTCTTCCACGGATTTCTTATAACTTATATACGGTTCGCTTAACCGAGTCGGCACCGCAATCTGGATAAAGGTAAATTTTCCTATAAAACTGTGATATTTGTCAAAAAAAAGATCGATTGCCTGAAGTCTTTTCAATAATGCCTTTGTATATTCCAGCCTGTCGACGCCTATTCCGGTATATCCATCCTTTATACCGAGTTGCGACCTTAAGTGGTTTATTGAATGTTGTTTTTTGGAGAGAGCCATGGAACTGAAGCTGTCAAAGTCGACACTTATAGGAAATGATTTTAACCGGGTACTGTGCCCGTGATAGATGACGGATGCGCTTTCATAATCGATATCCGCGTTCAAACCTTCCCGGGCACAATTCATAAAGTTTTTAACGAACAATGGTATCTGAAAGCCTATGAGATCGTTTGCCAGCAATCCTTCGAGTATATCTTTGGCCTGCGGCAATATCCTGAATGTACTCCAGTCCGGCCACGGAATGTGCCAGAAATGTCCGGTTGTTACCGAAGGGAGCGTCTCTTTGATAAACAGAGGAACAAGGCATAGATGGTAATCGTGTATCCATACGGCGGTACCGGTGATAGCCTGTTCCATTTGTTCAATCACGGCATCTGCAAATTTCCGGTTTACCTTTTTGTAGTAATCCCAGTACTGCTTTTTATAGTAAACCCTGTCCAGTGTCAGGTGTGATAACGGCCAGAGGACCCTGTTGGAATATCCTGCATAATAGTTGTCCACCTCGTTTTGATTGAGCCACACCCTCTTCAGAGTGTATGAAGGGCCGGATTGAGGGACGGAGACACAGTTACGCCCGTCTACAACCCCTCTGTCCCCGCTGCCGCTTCCCCATGCTATCCATATCCCGTTTAAGGTTTTTAAGACGTTGTCAAGGGCGGATGTAAGCCCTCCCGCGGGTTTTTCTACACTGATATTATTGCCTGTTTTTCTATGGATATAGGGTTCTCTGTTGGAGACCACTATCAATCTCATTGTAATCCTTTACTGAAGGGTTTGAAAGGAACTTCAAATCTCTCCCCTCTCCCCCCTTTTCTAAAGGAGGGCAGGGGGGATTTACCACACCTAACAGGGGTATTACACAATAGGGTAATCCTTTACCTTTCATTTCACAGTTCCATAGAAGTCTTTGATTTGTTTAGCATAGCATACCACACGAACAGGTAGTCACGTATCTGCCGTGTGATAAGAAAATGATTGCGCACATACTGTCTTGCATTTTCGCCCATTTTGCTTGCCATATCGGGGTTGTTCAGTATACGCCGGATCCTGAAGGCGGATCCTTCTTCCGAGTTTACGAGGAATCCGGTAACGCCATCGATGATCTGTGCAGGAATACCGCCTACATTACCTCCGATAACCGGTTTGCCTTTCCACATTGCCTCGGTAACCGTCAGTCCAAAACCCTCTTTCAGGGACTTCTGCAGCACAACGGTTGCCATTCTCTGAAGGGCGTTTATATCTTTATCGCTGAACGTCGGCAGCAGCAGAATGTGGATATCCGGATCGCTGCCGGCAAACTCTGTCACCTCACGGATCACTGCTTCTCCCTCGGGATCATCCGTTGCAGAACTGCCGGCAAGCACCAGTCTGCATTCGTTATATTTTTTAACCATTCTGTATGCCCTGATAACGCCCTTGGGGTCTTTAAACCGGTCAAACCTTGAAACCTGCAATATTATAGGTTTGTCCAGAGGAATTTTAAACCTGCTTGCCACCTCATTGATCTCATCTGCCGTCAAATCATTGTTCTTCTCGCTCAGCGGGTCTATCGTCGGCGTTATGATGAATTCATCCAAAGGCATTTGTTTTGCAAACTTCGACACCGAAAAAATCGCTGCGTCATATTTGCCCGCATAAGCGGATATTCTGTTCCAAACCTCCTGGACCGGATTGGCCACATCGATATGACATCTCCATATCCATAGCCCCTTATCCCTGAATTTTATTAAGGGTACAGGCTGCGGATCGTGTATAAATACTACATCGGCATTTAGATCCAGTGTTTTTGCATTCTTCTCGTTGATGGCATCATGATACTTCCACATATCGTCCGTAAACTCTTCAGGCAGCCCCTGTAAACTGTTGTGGATCTTTTTTGTTATGGTAAAGAACCTTTGATCCCCCTGAATAACCTCCCATCTTACCACAATGCCAAGCTTGCTCAACAACGGGGTCATCCTGCCGAGTATCTCGGCTACACCGCCGCCTGCCTTGGTAGAGTTTATATGAAGGAATTGCTTGGACGAAAGTTTGTTTGCAAGCCTGGAGATAAGCTGGAGGTCCGATTTTGGAGATATGCCCGAGTAATCCGACAGTTGTAACATCTATAGTGTCTCCATATCCTTTTGTACCTTCTGTTCGACTATCTGAACGATAAGCCTTCTCATGCCCTCAATATCATACATAAAAGGGTCGATGTGCACGAGTTTTTCAGAAAGTTCTTTTTCATTTAACTCTTCTTTTAACCACAGGGAGAAGTCATCCGGTCCGTGCATGCCATGGATCCTTCCTTCGTAAAAATGGTAGTATATGGAACTGCTGTCCACATATTTTAAAGCCTGTAAAAATTCAGCGAGATTATGGGCTATAATCCCTGTTGGGAAAACAATAGTTGCCGATTCGTTAAAATAGAATTCATTGCCTTTCATAGAAGGCCGTGGTTCAGGGAAATGTGCAAGGTAATCATCGATTACCCTCGCTATTTCTTCTCGCAGGGCTGATATTGTATTGAAATCATACGGATCCACACTGGAAAGGTGCTCTGCAAGCGTATGTTCTTCCAGACTTTCGCCAACCCATTGGGAGAAGTCATTTGTATATTCAAGAATGTGTTCTTTTAAGAAATATTTATAGGTATGATGAAAGATAGACGCATCGCTTACTTCTTTGATACCATGCTCCAGCTCTTTGATAGTGCCTGCGTTTCTCTGTGCGGACTTCAGTATGTTTGTGCATTGCCTAAATATAAACGGTTTCATTCAATCGTATCTCCGGCTCTGAATTTTCTCCAGTATCGGATAAGCCCCGGTGCGTTCATATATGCCGGGTCCGCGAGTTCATAGAGTTCAAAAAGCCCATTGTCTGTGCTTGTTTTCTGTATCAAATCTTTAAAATGCACCTCAAATTCTTTTACGATTACATCATCCCTCTTGCCCTTTTTTAACCCGTCTCCGATCCAGACTGTCCATTGCAGCAGCATTTCTTCAAGCCTTCGAAGGTGCTCATCAACATTTTTGAATATCCCGAAGTGAGTAAGGTAGAGTGCTGACGGGGCTATCCGGCGCATCTTTTTAATAGAGTCCTGCCAGACTTCTACATTTATATCGGGCGGAGGTGTGGGTGCAAAAACAGGCCCATCCTTTATACGTATACCTCCTGCATCGCCTGTGAACATCATACCGTTTACAAGGTAAACATTGTGATGAGATGCATGACCCGGTGTTGAAAATGCCTGTATCTTTACACCTCCTATGTTAATGCTCTCTCCGTCTTCGGTAGGGTGAATGCGATCTGGAGGTATTGGTTTAATCTGTCCCCATAACCTGTCCATATCGTCTTTGTAGATTTGTTTTGCGGATGCAAACAGTTTTGAGGGATCTGCCATGTGCCGTGCACCGTTGGCATGCACATATACTGTTGCGCCTTGGTCAGCGAAATGCCATGCTGCACCGGCATGATCAAGGTGTATATGGCTGACAAAAACCACCTTTATGTCTCTAACAGAATATCCCAATGTTTTAAGCGATTCTACAAGGTTTTGATAGGTAGAGTCTGGTCCTGTCTCGATCAATACCGGACCCTCGCCTGTCTCTATCAAAAAGCTTGCTATTGAATTCGGCTTAAAAAAGTTAAGATCGATAATGTGTATGTTAATTTAGCTGTCTCCTTCAAAGTTTTTGATACCTCCAAGCTGTCCGCACGCAGCCTCTATCTCTTCACCATGCGTTGTTCTTACCATGCATGCAATATTGTGGTTTAAAAGGTATTCCTGAAATGCATGTACATGCTCTTCATCAGGCCTTTCATAATCAACGCCCCAATGTACGTTAAATGGAATCAGATTGACCTTGAATGGAAAGTTCTTGATAAGCTTTGCAAGCTGGATAGCATGGGCTATGCCGTCGTTAATGTTTTTGATCATTACGTACTCAAATGTAATCCAGCCTTTCCTTTTCTTATGGTAATCTTTTAAAGCGTCTATCAAATAGATCAATGGGTATGTAGTGTTTATAGGCATTAGAGCCGTTCTTGTATCGTCGTAAAAAGCATTCAGGGATACAGCAAGATGTGCCTTTGATTCTTCAATAAATCTCTTTATCTGAGGAACAAGCCCTGCCGTCGATACCGTGATCCTCCTGTGTGAATATTGATAACCGTATTCCGATGTCAGTACGTCAATCGCCTTCAGGGTATTGTCATAATTGGCAAATGGTTCTCCCATTCCCATGAATACAATATGGGATATGGATGTGCCAGGGTTTTCAGCCTGAACAACCGCGAGCTGGTCCGTAATCTCTGAGGTGCTTAGCTGTCTTTTAAACCCTTTTATGCCTGTAAGGCAAAACTTGCATCCAAGCGCACATCCAACCTGTGTTGAGACACACAGAGTATGCCATCTGCCCATTGGTATAAGCACGGACTCTATTGTATAGCCGTCGTTAAGACTGAACTGATACTTTGTTGTATTGTCCCGGCTGACTTTTTTGTCAAGTGTCCGTAGGGAAGCGATTTCAAACTGCTCTGAAAGCGAACGCCTTGAATGCCTGGATATATTCGTCATCTGTTCAAAATCAGAGACATGCTTTTTGTAAAGCCATACAAAAATCTGTTTTGCACTGTACGCGGGCATACCGAGCTTTTTAAGTGCCAGTTCAAGCTCTTTTATTGAGAGATTTTTTATATCCGTTTTTGCCATGGTTATAATATGAGTATTGTTATGCTATGCCTTGACTTCTTGTCATATGGTCATATTTACAATTCCATATATTTTTTGTTATTTTACCATTTTTAATATGGATTGTGAAGCTTTTTCAGAATTCAGATATGCAGCCTCCGGTAATGGCGGGCAGGGAGTATCGGTTTTATATGTTTTTTTAAAATAACATGTGGCAGCAAGCCCGGGAACTTAAAAAATACAACTGTTGACTTCATTTCTTAAAATGATTTATATTATAGCGGTTATGAAAACAACATTCAATGATGCAGAGAGCGGAAATTCAAAATTTACCATATTGGTTTCTTTGCTTATTATTGGATTTATAATTTATATAATTATAAAGATTGCGCCTGTTTATCTCGTAAACTTTGAGCTGGAAAATATGTTTCAGGTGAATGCAGATAGGATTCAGACTACACCCATTAATATGATAAAACAGGACATTGCAGAACAATTGGCATCAATGCATGCACCGATCACATTGAATGATGTCAGTATATTGCAGAATGCTACAAATGACATAACCATATCGGCAAGTTATTCGGCGGAAGTTAAATTACTTGACTACTATAAAATAAAGTTTCATTTTAATCCAAAAGCAGAAACAGGCGGATAAGCAGTAAACCCAGTTAGAAAGGATGTGGCTTTAAACCGCGCCCTTTTTATAAGGACTTTAAAATTTATCGTATTATATCCGCCATAAATGGCGGAGCTTTCTAACTGGATGAAAAATATCCTTTAAGTTGATCCTGAGAGGTTAACAAGGAGCAAATATGATTGTAAAAAAAGATGAATTAAAGATAGCCTTCCTGAGCTCGGGAAGGCTATCTTTTTATTAAGAGGGGATTATGAAAAATTTAGTAATGGATGTAAAAATGATAGAAAGGGCGTTGAAGCGTATTGCACATGAGATTATAGAATTGCATACATCGATTCCTATATGTTTTGTAGGTGTAAGGACAAACGGCGTATTTATCGCAAATAGGCTGGCAGCTTATGTTAAATCTTATGAATCCATTCCTGTAAAGCTTGGTACACTCGATATAACTCTTTATAGAGATGACATAGCAATGAAGGCCGGCAGGGCCATTTTGAAATCAACAGAGATAGATTTTCCTGTAGATAATGCATTTATAATACTTGTGGATGATGTGCTTTTTACAGGAAGAACAATAAGGGCAGCAATGGATGCGATTATTGATCTCGGAAGACCCAAGGTGATTCAACTTGCCATACTTGTTGATAGAGGACATAGAGAATTGCCTATAAGGGCCGATTATGCAGGTAAAAATGTTCCAACCTCTGTTGATGATGAGATAAAGGTAGAATTTAAAGAAGGCGAACATGATGAAGATGCAGTTTATTTGATAGAAAAGGGGGTTATTCAATGAATGTCAAAAATGGTTTAATCGGGCTTAAGGACATTTCAAGAGAAGAGATCGAAAATATTGTAGACACTGCCTTTTCAATGAAGGAAATATCGTTTAGGAACATAAAAAAAGTGCCGACGTTAAGAGGGAAAACGATAATAAACCTTTTTTTCGAATCAAGCACAAGGACAAAAACCTCCTTTGAAATAGCAGCCAAAAGGCTGTCAGCGGATGTGATAAACTTTTCCTCCTCATCAAGCAGTGTTTCAAAAGGTGAAACAACAATTGATACCGCAAAAAACATAGAATCAATGAACCCAGATGTGTTTATTGTAAGGCATTATTCATCGGGCGTTATGGAACTGCTTCAAAGACATCTCAAAACGCCCATTATCAGTGCAGGTGATGGAACGAATGAACATCCTACGCAGGGGCTTCTCGACATAATGACAATCATTGAAGAGAAGAAAAAGATTGATGGTTTAAAGATTGTTATTGCCGGGGATATTTATCATTCAAGAGTAGCACGGTCTGATTTATACGGAATGAGCAAACTCGGTGCATCCGTATGGTTTTTTGCACCGCCGACACTCATAAGCGATGATTTTAACAGTCTCGGTGCAAAGGTTACTTACAGTCCGCAAGATGCATTTACCGATGCGGACGTAGTTATTATGTTAAGGATACAGCTTGAACGGCAGGGATCCGGGCTTTTTCCCACAACCAGAGAGTATTCAAGGTTTTTTGGTTTGAGCGAACAAAAACTGAGCCTTGCAAAACCTGATGTGATTGTTATGCATCCGGGACCAATAAATAGAGGGATTGAGTTGCCGAGCGGTATTGCAGATGGTATTAATTCACGGATATTAAAGCAGGTTGAGAACGGAGTAGCAGTGAGGATGGCTGTTATATATAAAGCTGCAGGAGGTGCAGATGAACATACTGATAATTAACGGGTTGGTTATAGACCCATCACAGGGACTGGAAAGGCAGTCGCATTTATTAATACACGAAAAAAATATTGCAGGTATTATTGAACCGTCGGCATTTACATTAAAAGGGGACAGGGCTGTTGTTAAAGGATATGAAGGTGAGGAGTTTACGATCATAGATGCAAACGGTAAATGGGTTGTTCCCGGGCTTATTGATATGCATGCACACCTCAGGGATCCTGGATACGAATACAAGGAGGATATTATTACAGGGACAAAGGCGGGTGCGTCATCAGGGTTTACATCTATATGTGTCATGCCGAACACTAAACCTGTAAATGACAATAAATCGGTAACAATGTATATGATCTCAAAAGCAAAAGAGTACGGCTATACAAATGTATTCCCAATATGTGCCGTATCAAAAGGTAGTGAGGGAAAGGAGCTTGCAGAGATATACGATCTTGTTGAGGCAGGCGCGGTTGCGATCTCGGATGACGGTAAGCCCGTTGCTTCCGCTTCACTTATGAGAAAGGCGCTTCTGTATGTTAAGCCGCTCGGTGTCTCCGTTATAGATCATGCAGAGGAATTATCCTTGAGTGAAGCAGGCTATATGAATGAAGGTGTTGAAGCGGTCAAACTTGGATTAAAAGGCGTACCGTCAAGTGCTGAAAGCACTATGGTAGCAAGAGATATATTACTTGCGGACGAGACAGGATCGAGACTTCACGTAGCACACGTAAGCGCCTCGCGCTCGGTTGAACTCATAAGATGGGCAAAAAAAATGTACATACCCGTAACATGCGAAGCAACTCCTCATCATTTTATGCTTAACGAATCTGCCGTTAGTGGATATGATACCAATGCAAAGGTAAACCCGCCTTTAAGATCAGAAAAGGACAGGCAGGTAATATTAGAAGCAATTTCTGATGGGACAATCGATTGTATTGCGAGCGATCATGCACCGCACAGCCATGGTGAGAAAGAGATAGAATTTGATAAATCTTTAAATGGTATATCTGGTATAGAAACGGTTGTTGGATTGTCGCTAAAGCTTTTTCATGAAGGAATTATAGATAAAAAAAGATTCGTTCAGCTTTTATCAATAAATCCTGCAAGGATCATGAAGCTTAAAAACAAAGGAACACTTGTAAGAGGTGCTGATGCGGATGTTACTATTATAGATCCTGAGATTAAATGGGTTGTAGATAGGAATAGATTTATATCAAAAGGCAAGAATACGCCTTTTCACGGCATGAAATTAAGAGGCAGGGCTTTTATGACAATAGTAGGAGGTAAAATCAGTGGCAATATTAGTGCTTGAAGACGGCTCCGTGTTCAGGGGTACATCATTTGGATACAGAGGGAAAACAACCGGTGAGGTCGTTTTTAATACCTCAATGACAGGATATCAGGAAGAACTGTCAGACCCTTCTTATTATGGACAGATACTTACTGCCACCTATACACAGATCGGGAATGTGGGTACAAATATACAAGATTATGAATCTGATAAAACGTACGTAGGAGGTTTAATTGTAAAAGAGTATATTGATTACCCCTCAAATTTCAGGTCAAATGAAACCCTTGATAGCTTTATGGTAAGGCACCATATAATCGGGATGGGCGGCATCGATACTAGGATGCTGACAAGAATGATTAGAACAAAGGGTGCAATGATGGGTATACTTTCATCGTTCGATGAATCAGAGGAACAACTCAAAAATGAGCTAAAACTTTCACCACCACTTGTAGGGAGGGATATTGTAACAGAGATTACAACACAAAAGCCTTATGATTTTAACGAATCATTATGGACAATTGAGCATGGTTATAAAAAGATTGGTAACAGCTTTGCTCCGGCTGTTGCGGTGTATGATTTCGGCATAAAAAAGAATATACTAAGATCATTAGTATCTGCGGGATTAAGACCAAGGGTTTTTCCATGCACTACGCCTGTACAAGAACTGCTAAAAGATGAATATAAAGGGGTTGTGCTTTCAAATGGGCCCGGTGATCCATCTGCGCTTTCATATGTTATTGAGAATACAAAAGAGATTATAAAGAGTAATAAGCCTATACTTGGAATATGTCTTGGGCATCAATTACTCGGACTTGCACTTGGCGGAGAGGTCGTAAAATTAAAGTTCGGGCATCATGGAGCTAATCAGTCCGTTATCAATATGAAAACCCGTGGCATAGAGATCACAGTACAAAATCACGGTTTCGCCGTAAAACCAGAATCAATTCAGAGTAAGGTAAATATAACCCATATTAATTTGAACGACGGCACACTCGAAGGGTTCGTACATAAAGATAAACCGATACTCTCAATGCAGCATCACCCGGAGGCTTCGCCGGGCCCCACGGAGAGCGGTTATATCTTTGAAGAGTTTGCAAAACTTATTCATGAAAGAAATTTATAAAAATATAGAAAATGGGCTTACAAGCCTTTATGAATATTCATTGGAAAGGTTCGGTGATGAGATGGATACCGCACGTAAGGAGTTTAATACTATAATGCATATCCCTCCGTATGATGATTTAGAGAATCAGCAAAGGCTTATGATATTTATACACTGGTTTATAATGGACAGGCTCGCCAAAAGTGCGAATACGCCTGCATGGGTATTTTATTCTGAAAGGTGCTTAAGTTTTTCTTATGAAGAAGAAGCCCTCTATAGGGGACTTGCAAACTCATACACTGGGATTTATAGGATTATCAAAAAACACAATCATTATGCGGCCATCGATGTCGGAACTGGTGAGCGGTTTAAATTTATACTGGATGATGACATTAATATACCCGTTAATAATGAAATACTTAGTATAAGATTTTTGCATATCAATGCCAACACAGCACTGCTTGCAACATACTGTACCCATTCATACGGCGCAGCATCCATTATAAAAAATGAGCTAAAAACTGTTAATTATTTTGATAAGAGGTTGTTTTCTAAAAGGATGCTTGAATTATGCTTATTAAGCATGAAGAGTAAAAAATATAACTGGATAAAGCCTGTTTTGATTTATAACAATATGGCAAAAATATGAATACTATCGGGTTATACCCGTCATATCTTAATCTTATGGAAAATGGTGAATTTGAAAAAAGGATCCACGAGTCTAAGGCATACCTTTCTCTCTGCAGGGTATGTCCAAGGAATTGTATGACCAACAGATTGGATAATAAAATGGGCGTATGCCTTTTGGGAAGGGATGTTCGCATCTCAAGTTATAATGTACACAACGGAGAGGAACCGCCGATATCAGGGATAAACGGCTCCGGTGCGATCTTTTTTTCCGGATGCATCCTGAGATGCAAGTTCTGTCAGAACTATCCCATCAGTCAAAAAAATAATGGCGTTAATTATACAATAGAAGATCTGGCAGATATGATGCTTGAGCTTCAGGCACAAGGCGTTCACAATGTAAACCTTATAACACCTACGCATTTTATACCGCATATTATAGAGGCTATTTACAGAGCGGCATTAAAAGGACTAAGGATACCGATTGTTTATAATACAGGCGGATACGAATCAGTCGGTATGCTGAAACTGCTGGATGGAATTATCGATATCTACCTGCCCGATATAAAGTATTCAGATGATCGTTATGCTTTTAAATATTCATCTGTAAAAGATTATGTAGAGGTGAATAGACAGGCAATTGCTGAAATGTATAGGCAGGTCGGAGGGCTTATTCTTGATAGCAATGATATTGCAATACATGGCTTGATTGTAAGACATCTTGTTTTACCTTATGGTATTGCAGGTACCTGTGAATCTATGGCATTTATAGCAGGACGGATATCGGAAAATACCTATATAAGTCTTATGAATCAATATTTCCCTGCAAACAGGGCTTATGAGTATAAAGAGCTTTCAAGAAAGATTACGCGCGAAGAATATATCCATGCGGTTCAATGCCTTGAGAAAAACGGATTGGAAAACGGATGGATACAGGAATGAATTGTATAGTAAAAATTAAGCAAATTCTTTATTACATAAAAAGAAGAAGTTAACCAATTATAGAGCATTAACAGATGTTAAACATGAATTGTTTGCTATTTTTGATATAAGAAAAAGATATGAAATGGAGGATTAATGCCGGGAAGAAGAGATATAAAAAAGATAATGTTGATAGGTTCAGGGCCTATTGTCATAGGACAGGCATCGGAGTTTGATTATTCAGGGACGCAGTCATGCAAGACACTAAAGGCGGAAGGGATTGAAGTTGTTTTGGTAAACAGCAATCCCGCTACGATCATGACCGACCCTGAATTCGCCGATAAGACATACATTGAGCCGATAACCCTTGAGGTATTGGAAAAAATAATAGTCATAGAAAAACCTGATGCACTCTTACCAACGATGGGTGGCCAGACCGCATTGAATATGGCCGTCAGACTTGCGGATGCCGGTATTCTTAAACATAATAATGTTGAGCTTATTGGAGCAAGACTCGATACGATAAAAAAGGCAGAGGATAGAGAACTGTTTAAGGCCGCAGTGCAGAAGATAGGTTTAAAAGTGCCTTTGAGCAGATATGCGCATTCAAAATCGGAAGCCATGAGTTACGCAGATGAGATAAAATTTCCTATAATCATAAGGCCGTCTTTTACACTCGGCGGTACTGGCGGCAGTATCGGATATAACATGGAGGAGTTTGAAGAAAAGGTTGAATACGGACTCAGCGTAAGTCCAACGCACGAAGTTCTGCTTGAGGAATCTGTAATCGGATGGAAAGAATTTGAGCTTGAGATGATGAGGGATCATAATGATAACTGTATTGTCGTGTGTTCAATAGAAAATTTTGATCCAATGGGTGTGCATACGGGTGATAGCATAACGGTAGCACCTGCTCAAACCCTTACAGATAAAGAGTACCAGAATATGCGTAACGCCGCTATTAGGATTATGCGAGAGATTGGCATAGAGAGCGGCGGCTCAAACATACAATTCGCTATCAATCCTTCTGATGGCGATATGGTTGTTATTGAGATGAACCCCCGCGTTTCGCGCAGCTCTGCTCTTGCATCAAAGGCTACTGGTTATCCAATTGCAAAGGTTGCAACAAAGCTTGCGATTGGATATACACTCGACGAGATAACAAACGATATAACAAAAAATACAAAAGCTTCTTTTGAACCAACCATAGATTATGTCGTAACAAAGATTCCAAAGTTTGCGTTCGAAAAGTTTCCCGGAGTGGATGATACGCTCGGCACACAGATGAAATCGGTTGGAGAGGTTATGGCTATAGGAAGAACGTTTAAAGAATCCCTGCAGAAGGCGATAAGATCCCTTGAATCTGGTGTTTATGGGTTAAATGGAAAAGTAAAAAAAGAGGATTTTGCAAAAGAATCAGCAAAGGGAAGGGTTATTGGTGGATTGAAGAAGCCTTCATCGGAACGAATATTTTATATTGCGGATGCCTTTCGCATGGGATTTTCCATAGAAGAGATTTATAAATACACATTTATTGATCCATGGTTTCTTAACAACCTGAAACAGATTGTAGAATATGAATCAAAGATCAAATCCATTAAAGGCTACTCATTATCTACAGAGGATGCAAAAGGTATATTGCTTGAGGCAAAAAAAATGGGTTTTGCAAATAGATATATAGCAGATCTATTGGGAACCGCAGACATAATAATAAAGAAGGCCCTCAGAACTAATAATCTCGATCCCGTTTACAAGGTTGTTGATACATGCGGTGCAGAATTTGAGGCATACACACCATACCTTTATTCAACCTATGAAATAGAAAACGAATCGATCCCATCGAATAGGGGAAAGGTTGTGATCCTTGGAAGCGGACCTAACAGGATCGGTCAGGGCATTGAATTTGATTATTGCTGTGTTCATGCAAGTTTTGCTCTTAAAGATGAAGGCTATGAATCGATAATGGTAAATTCAAACCCTGAGACGGTTAGCACGGATTATGATACCTCCGATAAGTTATACTTTGAGCCTATAACGTATGAAGATATTATGAATATTATTGAGCTCGAGAAGCCGCAGGGTGTTATTGTGCAATTCGGAGGCCAGACTCCGTTAAAACTTGCAAAACGGCTTGAGGCAAACGGTGTTCAGGTACTCGGCACATCACCGGAAAGTATTGATATCGCGGAGGATAGAAAGAGGTTCAGAGAATTGCTTGAAAGGCTTAATCTGAAGCAGCCAATGAGTCTTACGGCAACGTCAATTGAAGAGGCAATAAGGATTGGCGGAACAATCGGTTTCCCCTTGATTTTAAGGCCGTCCTATGTACTTGGAGGAAGGGCCATGGAGATTGTTTATGACAATGAGAGCATTATAGAGTATATGGAGAAGGCAGTAAATGTTAGTGAGGATAGGCCTGTTCTTATAGACAGGTTTCTTGAAAATGCAATTGAGATTGATGTGGATGCAATCTCTGATGGTGATATGGTTGTTATCGGCGGCATTATGGAGCACATAGAAGAAGCGGGTATACATTCGGGAGACAGTGCATGTTCGCTACCGCCCTTTTCCCTGTCACAAAACTTGATTGATGAAATTACAAGAGAAACTAAAATACTCGCAAAAGCATTAAACGTTATAGGGCTTATCAATATACAATTTGCAATAAAGGATAATCAGGTTTATGTGCTTGAGGTAAATCCAAGGGCAAGCAGAACAATCCCGTTTGTTTCAAAATCAATTGGGGTTCCGCTTGCAAAGCTGGCCGTTAAGGTTATGCTTGGTAAAAGGCTTAAAGACATAGGATTTACCAAAGAAGTAGAGATGGGTTATTTTACTGTTAAGGAAGCTGTATTGCCGTTTATGAAACTGCCTGGTACCGATACTATTCTCGGCCCTGAAATGAAATCAACGGGTGAGGTTATGGGTATTGATAAAAATTTTGCCCTTGCTTTTGCAAAATCGCAAATAGCTGCGGGAACAATATTGCCTTTGAGCGGAAAGGTTTTTATAAGTGTAAAGGACGCTGATAAATTGTTAATCGTACTTATTGCAAAACGGTTAAAAGAACTCGGTTTTGGCATAATTGCTACAAAGGGGACTGCCCGGGTCTTAATGAGCAGTGATTTGAAGGTAGATACTATAAATAAGGTTGTTGAGGGCAGCCCTCATATTGTAGATTTTATAAAGGCGGGTGAAATAAACTTAATTATAAATACAACCTTTGGTAAAAAATCTATAAGGGACTCATACTCTATAAGAAGATCAGCCATAACATACGATATACCGTATTATACAACAATAGAAGGAGCTACAGCGGCATATAAGGCGATAGAGGCATTAATGAGAGGAGAGCTGTCGGTTATGCCTATCCAGAAATTATATAAAACAGTATAACGGGAATGGAGGGATAAAACATGTCTAAGATACCAATGACAAAGGCAGGATATGAGAGCCTGAAAGAAAAACTAAAAACGCTTCAACGGGTAGAGAGGCCAAAGGTAGTTGTTCAGCTTACAGAGGCAAGGGGGCATGGGGATCTAAGTGAAAATGCCGATTATGAAAGTGCAAAGGAAAAACTATCGTATGTAGACTCAAGGATATCGGATATACAGTACAAGCTTGCCAATGCAGATATAATTGAAATCGATAAAAATAATAACGATTTAAAGCATATTGCATTTGGTGCGTATGTATCAATAAAAGATATTAGTACAGATAAAATATCAACATATCAAATAGTTGGTGAGGAAGAGTCGGACGTAACAAATGGAAAATTATCCATAAGCTCGCCACTTGCGAGAGAGCTTATAGGCTGTATCAAGGGCGATATTATAGAATTAGATACAGCAAAAGGTAAAAAAGAGTATGAAGTTGTTAAGATATCGTATGATGGAATTGGGTGACCGGAGTTATTCTCATTATCCATTTCAAAGCTTTTAGATTAAATGCCGAAAAGCCATTTTATAGATTCTTTTACAAAGTAAAGATATCTTTGCAGCAATATTGGAAAAGTAGTATTCCATACCCCACAAGTCGTGTGAACTTTCCTGAAATGCCCATTATGTTTTTTGAGTAACCTTTTTAGTGGTGGGAAATAGGTTTTTGGCAGATAACCTAAATTCATCAATACCATAAATTTATTTTTCTCCATAACGGTTTTTGATGAATGGTATACAGAGAATGGCAGGACAAAAATATTGTAGCCCATTTCTCTGGAGCATAAAGAATAATCAACAGCGTATAAATGCCATCTGTCATTTAAGTTATTATCAAACTTGAGTATGTTAAATACCGATTTTGGAATTATAAACAGGCATTCATCAACTGTTTGAACCATTGTGGGATATTTAATTTGTATACCTCCGGCAGGTTCAGGGGGTTCACCGTGTATAATATTTGATATGATACCATTTGCGTTTTCAGCCATTCCTGCAACACCTGCAACACCGATATTAGGTAATTTGTCCAATTCTTCTTCTGATTTTTCCAACCATGCATTTGACATCAGATCAACATCCTGATGAACAAACATTATGTACTTGCCGTTTGCCCTGTTCCCTCCGCTGTTAAGTGCCTCCGATGCGGATTTAAATTGATTTTTTGTATTATTTATAAGAATAAGTTCATACTTTACAGTCTGGGTTTTCAGACTTTTCAATAAATACTTATCTAAAGTTTCTTTGTCATTATATGTACAGACTACAGAAATCATATATTTTTATCCAGGCTGCTTTAATGTGGATTCAAAATGCGAAATCAAATTATCCGCTGCCTTCTGCCATGTCCATTTTTCTTTTACAGATTCAATGGCATTATTGCCCATTTTATCCCTTTTATCTTTATTGTGTAAGAGATATTCAATAGCCCCTGCAAACTCATTTACATCTCTTTCTACAAGCAAACCTGTTATACCGTTTTCTATAGCCTCTCTTACCCCGCCTTCCTTGACACCAATAACAGGGGTGCCGCATGCCATTGACTCCAATGTTACCAAACCGAACGGCTCTAAATAAGGTGCATAAACAACTAAGAGGGCTTTATTATAGTATTTTACAAGTTCTGTATCTGTTATCCCGATTTTTATTTCAATATCAATGTCGTTTTCACTTGCAAGAGATGTTAAGATGTTCTGTTCGCTGTAAGAATTATCATCACCTATTATAATAAGCTTCGGTTTATTTATTTTATTCGCTACTTTTGCCATTGCTTTTATTATGAATCTGAATCCTTTTTGCTGGATAAGCCGTCCGACTGAGAGTATGATATTTTCCCTGGGGGTATTATGATTGTGTTTGAATATTTCAGTATTCACGCCGAGATAAGATACATAAGAATTCAACCCATAAGCCTTCATAATGGATTCATGAGAATAATAAGAGTTAACAAGCAAGACCGTTGAGTATGCAATATTTGATTCATCGAGAGGCTTTAATAAATATTTTACCAATGCACGTTCATATAACATCTTTAATGCGGATCTTTTAATCACTTTATCGATATCTTTTACTGGATGTTCGTACGCCCACCTGATTGGCTCCTGGATATAATAAACAGAAGGTATTTTAAGATACTTCAGTATAAACGGACTTTGTGTTGGGACAGAATGATTGGCAAAAACGAGGTCGTAGCCACCATTATTTATATCGTTTGCAATCAACCTCTGACATCTTGCCTGGGCTATGATAGACTGCTCAAGAAAATATAATGTTCTGAAGCCCTTCAGATTTATACGGGGCATGAATGTTTTTACAGAGTATATCTGTTTTTTATTAACGGCATCATCAAGCGGCAGAAATTGTTCATTGGCTGTTTGTGGTAAAAAAGCGTCTATTGTATGTCCTCTTTTTTTCAGCTCTTTTAAAAATTCATAGAGAGCCCTCTTTGCCCCTCCCGAAGGTAAATTGTGGAAAACAGCAATCTTCATTTTATTTCGTACATTTTATCAATAGCGCTCCACCTTTATGGCCCGGCATCACTTCGGCTTTGTAATAGTGATTTAAATAAAAATACCAAATTATTCTTAAAATAAACGAAGGGGTCAAAGACAATGCCCTCATTTTATAGGATCTCAGCATCGTGAAGAGTTCTCTCGTATAGAATTCTTCTATCCTGTCCCATTTGGATAGAGTTTCTTCCGGCAGATAATAATTTATTTCTATATCTTTAAATCCGGTTGATTTTAACAATTCTTTCCACTTCTCCGGCGGCATATAGTAATAATGTTGGTGCCTATCATCGGTGTGTTTTATATATTCCCGGGCTTTGTCTTCACGATTCATTTGCATATAGAGTTTATAATGATAAAGGAATTTATGATAGTTCTCGCTTGGAACGGTAAGAATAAACCTGCCTTCCGGCTGTAAAATTCTATAAACTTCTTTTAGTGCATCGGTGTAACATGGGATATGTTCAAATACACAATTGCTGAAAACCGTTTTGAAACTGTTATCTTTTAATGTCATACTGCATGCGTTTATTAATTCTACCTTTTCATATATCGGAACCGTCTTTGCCATCTCTAACATATCAATATCAATGTCGATACCGAGATCTATTTGTTTTATATGTTTAAAAAATAAAAGGCCAAAAGAACCGTCACCACATCCGGCATCAAGTATTGGATTTTTAAATTCATTTATTAGAGGCTGTAAAATCCTTAATTCGACAGCTCTCCACAAAGCAAAAGAAGGTATTTGTGGATATTTTTTAAGTGTTTCCCATAGATTATTCATAGACATTCCTTTTTTTTATTTTTTTGCGCATGTGCATGTAAATCCTTAATGTAAAGGCTTTAATGGTCCCTAATAAATAATTATACTTTATGCTATAGGCGAACAAAAGAAATGTTTCATGGACGTTTACCTGGTATTGTTGTGTCTCAACCATGGCTATAAAATATGCCTTTTTTCTTTGATATCTTGTAAAGTCTTTGGTTTCTATAACAGGCTCGCGTATATTTAAAGTGTGTGTATCATAAGATGAATAGTCTTCTGTATTGTAAATTTGAGCGGCGTTCATGGAGAACCAATCCATGATTTCTGTTTTCTTCATCGGGTGTGCCATGTTCCAGAAGATAAAATCCGGCTTGAGTTCTTTGGTCAAAATAATTGAATCCTTTACTCTCTTAAGATTGTCATGCGGTAGTCCTATAACAAAGCATGTTCCCAAACGTAATCCGCCTTTCTTTATAAGATTTGCAGCCCTTTTTATGTCATCCAATGTCTCACTCTTATTTATTGCTTTGAATACCACTTCATTACCGCTTTCTACGCCTATACAGATGTTATCACTACCGGCATCTTTAACGAGTTTTACCAATTCTTCATCTATTCCATCAGCCCGTATGTTGTCTATGATCATTTTCAATCTTATTTTTCGAGATATATATTCGTTCAGAAAATTTTTAAAATGAACAATATTAACGGTAGGTGCATCGTCTACTATCTTAACATATTCTAATCCCGGATATAAACTCTTTGCCTTTGCAACCTCATCAACGCAGAGCTTGTAATCCCTGCTTCTCCATTTTCTTGAAGCTATAAATTTTACAGCACAAAAACTGCAGTTGAATGGACACCCGCGGCTTGTTTGTAATGGATATTGGTTGATATACTCCTTGTTCATAAATACCGTGAAGTCGGGGAAGGGAACCTTATCCATATCAGCCACTGTTCCATCTATAATCTCCGGCTTCTCCAGGTAGCGTATATTCTTTATGAGTTCTATTATTATAGCTTCAGCCTCGCCTCTTACTATATAGCTGATCCCTTTAACAGATATTAATTCTTCACCGTATAGCGAGGGATGTGGGCCGCCAACAATGATTGGTATCTTATAATGAAATATCCTGCCGATCATCTCTAACGAAGCTTTTGATGTTGCCGTATATATTGAAAAGCCTATTGCATCCGGTTTTATACTATCGATAACATTTTCCAGTATAGGGGAATTATTGTCGGACGGATATAGCAAATAATCCAGTACTATTACATCATGACCGGCATTCCTTAGTATTGAGGCAAGAATCCCAAGTCCAAGATGAGGGACCGGATTAGTGTCCGATTTCTTCTTTAATCTTACAAATAAAATTTTCATAGTCTTTTATTTTGTGTCCATTCATTTAATCGTTGTGGAAGTAGTTTAGCATGCTTATATTATAACTCATAATACTACATTATAAATCTATTTATTAAGTGTATATTAAAACTTTTTACAAGTTCCCAATCGTTTTTATCAAACGTTTTTAAGCTTAAGAGTATTACAATATAAAGAAATCCTCCCGCTATGATCCCGGATGCAGTATAAATGATATTATGACTAAACGTATAAATTATATAATAGATTATGAAAAGTAATATTCCTGCAATAGATGGCTTGAGCAGTTCTTTTCTAAAGAGTTGTGATACCTTGATGCCTATTATTTTATTGTTTACATAGTACAAGAACAGGGGCAGTTGTCCGAAGATATTTATAGCGAATGCAATGGCTGCACCATTTATACCATAACGGGGGATTAAAAATATTGCTGCTACGAGATTTATGACCGCACTGATAATGCTGAAAAGTGTTGTGATATAAGGCTTTCCAAAGGCATCGGCGGACAGAGCCGGTACAGTACTTAAAACGGTAAAAAGATATGAAATTGATAATATCTTAAGGGTTGTGCCGCTTTTTGCGGCAAAATCGCCGTGCATCCACAGCTTGAGTATCGTATTAGAGAATACAAAAAGGATGAGAGCCAATGGCAAGACAAGTATAAATATATATTTTGTTAACTTGGTGTAGAGGAGTATAAGTTTTTCTCTTTCATTTTTCGCTATCAATTCGCATGCGAGAGGGAAATACACGGTTGTAATATTGCCCTGCCATGACATCAGTTTTTGAGACAGATTTACTGGTACAACATAGTATGTTACCCACGCTATGGGCATAAATATTCCTATTAAGATTCTATCGAGTTGGAACACAGCCTGTGATGCGATTTGATTTAAGAATTTCATTATGCCGAAATTACCAAGAGTTTTGAATGTATTTATGTGAAAGGATGGTTTAAGGGATAATTCCGGTAAGAGTTTTTTTGAATCATGCCAGAATATCAATATATTTATTATCTCTATAAATATGTTCAGCAGCACAAGCTGGATCAGCCCAAATCCAAGATATAATAATATTACCTCTCCTGCTATAAAAGATGTTAAGAGCAGCATATTTCTTTTAACGAGTATGTCAAAACGTTGCAAAGCCATTAAGATGGAGCGTAAGAAGATCAAAGGCATATGTATAATAAGACCTATTCCGGCAATATAGAATACTGTTTGGGCGGTACTAATGAGCGGCTCTGATATGTGAAATACGTGTATGATGAAATACCTTGTTAATGGTATTATTGTTATAGTACCCAGGAATCCGATAATGAGATATAATGTAAAAGAGGTTTTTAATAATTCTTTTAGAGCGGTCCTATCATTTTTTGACAGATAATCAGAGATATATTTGATAGATGCAGCACCTATGCCAAGATCCATTATTGAGAAATAACCTATTATGACATTTAATATTGCAAATATTCCATAAGTCTCAAGTCCGAGTTTATGCACAATGTATGGTGTTACTGCAAGATTTAATACAATGAACCAGATTTGAGATAAGAAATTATAAGATGTATTGGATATAAACCTTTTTGTTCTATTCATATAATATGAGAAAACTATAGGTTTAGTATTGGTTTTGTCAATTAAAAAATGGACGATTTGTTTAAAAACTATACCCATAACCGTATCAAAAGTCGATAGGATTATGGGTATGCTTGGCTTTAAGATTAGGCTAAGACTTACTCAATATCTACACTAACCTGTTTTGGTTTTGCAGACTCTACTTTCGGCATGGAGATTTCCAGGATCCCTTCTCTGTATTTTGCCTTTATCTTGTCCCTGTCTACTGCAGCAGGAAGTGTAAATGACCTATGAAATGTTCCGTACGAACGCTCAATTCTGTAATAATTTTCTTCTTTTGTCTCGCGTTCAAACTTCCGCTCACCTTTCAGCATAAGCATATTATCTTTCACCTCAATAGAAAAATCTTTTTTCTCCATTCCTGGTAGTTCTGCTTTCAATACAACCTCATCTTTTGTCTCATAGATATCCACACTCGGATACCACGTACCTGTTGCAAGTTCTTCATCAGTGAATCTAAGCCTGCCGATATTTTCATCGAAAAGCCTGTTGAACCTTTCCATAGTACTTTCCAGTTCTCTTAAGGGGCTCCATTTTGTTATTGCCATTGAATGTTCACCTCCTCTTGAAATTATTATTTTTTCTCCTCAAATTCTGCATCTATAGCATCCTCTTTTCCGGATGATTCACTTGATGCTCCGGTTCCCTGTTCCGGGTTTGCAGAGGTACCCTGTGAAGCCGAAGTCTTTTTGTAGAGCAACTCGGCAAGTTTATGAGATGCCTCTGTAACCTGCTGTAAAGACTTTTTCATGGATTCTACATCCCTTTCCTCAAAAACCTTCTTTGCTTTATCAATACCCTCCTGAACATCTTTTATGTCCGTTTCTGAAAACTTATCCTTGTTCTCTCTGATCAACTTTTCCGTCGAATAGATAAGATTATCAAGATTATTCGCAACCTCTGCCTTTTCTTTAGCTTTTTTATCTTCTTCTGCGTGAGATTCTGCCTCTCTTACCATTTTTTCAATGTCATCTTTTGCCAGACCGCTTGATGCGGTAATAACAATTTTTTGCTCTTTACCTGTAGCAATGTCTTTTGCAGAAACATTTAATATCCCGTTTGCATCTATATCAAAAGTAACCTCTATCTGTGGAACCCCCCTTGGGGCTGAAGGTATACCAACGAGTTGAAACCTTCCGAGTGAACGATTGGCTGAAGCTATTTCTCTTTCTCCCTGAAGTATATTTATTTCTACACTTGTCTGATTATCCGCAGCGGTTGTGAAAATCTCGCTCTTTTTTGTAGGAATAGTTGTATTTCTTGGTATTAGCTTTGTCATTACGCTGCCAAGCGTTTCTATCCCGAGAGATAGGGGAGTAACATCAAGCAATAACACATCTTTAACCTCCCCTGAAAGAACAGCACCCTGAATAGCTGCACCGACTGCAACAACCTCATCAGGATTAACACCTTTGTGAGGCTCCTTACCAAAAAACTCTTTTACAAGTTCTACAAGCTTGGGCATCCTCGTTTGACCGCCAACAAGAACAACTTCATTGATATCACCTGGTTTTAAGCCTGCATCCTTAAGTGCCTGTTTGACAGGTTCAAAGCTGTTTTCTATAAGATCCATGCACAACTGTTCAAGTTTTGATCTCGTTAGCTTGAGAACGAGATGTTTTGGTCCGGATGCGTCCGCAGTTATGAAAGGCAGATTAATATCCGACTCCATTATGGAAGATAACTCGATTTTAGCCTTTTCCGCTGCCTCTTTCAGTCTTTGAAGAGCCATCACATCTTTACTAAGATCAATGCCCTGATCCTTTTTAAATTCACCTATGATCCAGTCTATGATACGTTGATCTATGTTATCGCCTCCAAGATGGGTATTACCGTTTGTTGATTTTACCTCTACGATATTTTCGCCGACTTCAAGTACGGATATATCAAATGTACCGCCCCCAAAGTCGTAAACCGCAATAATCTCCTCTTTCTTTTTATCAAGACCATAAGCAAGTGCTGCTGCGGTAGGTTCATTTATGATCCTTTTTACCTCAAGTCCTGCTATCTTGCCTGCATCCTTTGTAGCCTGCCGCTGACTATCATTAAAATACGCTGGAACAGTGATAACGGCTTCTGTTACCTTTTCCCCGAGATACGCTTCTGCTGCTTTTTTTAGCTTTTGTAGTATCATTGCCGATATCTCAGGCGGAGAGTAAAGCTTATTCCTTATGGAAACCCTTACATCCTGGTTATCAGCAGCAACTACCTTATATGGAACCATCTTCATCTCTTCTGTAACTTCATTATATCGCCTGCCCATGAATCTCTTTATAGAATAGACTGTATTCTCAGGGTTTGTTATTGCCTGTCTTTTTGCAACCTGCCCTACAAGTATATCTCCCTCCTTAGTAAATCCTACCACAGAGGGCGTTAACCTGTTTCCTTCTTCATTTGGGATAACAATAATTTCCCCTTTTTGAACGTATGAAACAACGGAATTAGTAGTCCCTAAATCTATACCGATTACTTTACCCATATCTTTTCACTCCTTTTACTTAAAAAATAATCACTTATCCCGCATCGTCAATATTTGTAAGGCATATTTTAATAGTTGTTACCTTTGCAAATTGTATATATTTGTGCTTTATAAGCAAGGTATACATCTAACATAGTTCTTTCATATTTTGGGAATTAGATATAATGATTTTAGGCGAATATCTTCATTTAGCGGATGTTCTAAACATATTATGAAAATTAAAATAGATATGAAAGTCTAACCATTATGGGCGTGAAAAGTACAACACCTCAAATAAACATACTTTTTGAGATAGAAAAGGCGATAAAGTTATTTTCCTTTTATCCAGAAGGGCATGTGTCTCTTAAGGATATAATAAACAGGGTATACAACAACATCAAACAACAACTGGATAGCTCACATAGCGTTACATACAGCATAGATAGGACGACCATATACATAAATAACAGTCCTATTGAGGATTTTGAGAAACTCTCAAGATTGTTATTTTTTAAAAGGATAAAAACGCTTATCATATCGCATACGTTTAGCTTTGAGGAACTTTTATTTTTCATACAGGTTGTTTCTAAGGGTGATCTGATCCTTGAAAAGGAGCAAAGTATAAAAAAATTGTTACTTGCCAATAATGTAAGTGGAATTTCTATAGAGGAGATGGATTACGAAACCATACACGAAGAGATAGACAGGGAAATGGAGCATAAATATGAATCACAGGAAGATGAACTCCAGCTTGAAAACGTTGCTCAGGATTTAACCGACGATGAAAAGGAAGCTATAAAGCTTATAAATCTTCTTGAGCAAGAGGTTAATCCGAAACTGTATGGAGAGCTGTCAGATGCAATCGTTATTATACTCGGCAGGCTAATAGATATAGATAGATATGAAGTACCGCTAATAGCCATAAACACATATATAAAACATGCTTATCAGAGAAACAAGAATATCAATATAACAGGCATGGCAAAAAAACAGATTAAGATTATTGCCGGGGAGAGGGATATGATCGGTCATATACTAATCCCGATATATACCGGTAATCCGTACTACTATGAGAACTCCATAAAGGCGATACTTATCATAGGAGAACAGGCTTTAGAAAAGCTTAGAGACAAGATGCTAACATCTGATGATGTGCAATCTCTAAAATTCATTTCAAAGGCGTTCACTTTTTTTCACAAGAAGTCATATCCTTTCCTTGAAAAGGTTATAACCGGCACGAATTACAGAGCATCACAGATCGCTATTGATACCGTTATAGCCATAAGGACAGACGCTGAGCAAATAATAGTAAGAGGTCTGGATAATAGGGACATCAGGGTACAAAGAAAAGCTATACAATCGTTATTTGAATTAAACACAGATGCCTCAGATCTTATAATCTCTAAACTGATCAATCCGAAAACCGATCATCGCACACTTAATTTATTGATCCCTTTTATTGGGAAGCATCAGAAGTATAGATTCATCGCATTGTTAAAGGATATTTTAAATGAATCATCAATATCGTATACGTTAAAAACAGATATATTACTTGTACTTGGGGAACTTGGTAATAGAGAAGCAGTGGAAGCTATTATTAAATCTGTATTTGATGTTACATCCGAACTTGCACAACAGTACCCGGAGATAAAATTGGTTGGAATAAAGGCCCTTGGAACAACAATGAACGAAGTTGCAATTGCAACACTTGTAAAATTATTAGAGAATAAGAATCACTCAGTAAGGAATGTTACATGGAATATGTTTTATGAAATAGGTAAGAGAATAAATGCCTGAGAATGAACAGTTAAATACGCTTATAACCTTATTTACCGGCAGCGTAAGGAATCTATCCCTTTATCCAAAAACCCATCCAACGATTCAGGACTCTATTAAAAAGATAAATGAAATATTGCACGGGCTCCTTAACAAGAGAAGGGAGGTCTTAATCGCGGTTATAAAGAACACACTACTGGTGGAGAAAACTCCTTTTTATAATACAACAAAAAGTATAGAAGAATTTATAGAAAGACTGTCAAACATGGGAGTCAATGGTATTGTTTTTAACAGGGCGGTAAACGATAAGGAAATAATTTTCCTCCTTGAGAGTTTGCTTATACCTTCAGATATACTTAAAGATAAAAACGGTATAATGGAAAAATTCAAAAAAGCAGGGATAAGAGGCATTGAAATCAAACATATAGAAGAAGATGTTAAAACGGAGGCATCCAGAACCTATACGGCAGCAAGAGATGAGATTCTAGATATTATGCATGATCTAAGACTCGGACGCATCCCTGCCAAAACAAATATAAAAAATATAATTAGTGACTTAAACGATGTTATGCTCAAAGACAAAAGCACCCTTATGTGCCTTACCATGCTTCAAGATTATGATGAGTATACCTTTAATCATTCTGTGAATGTCGGTATATTTTCCCTCACACTCGCACAGGAACTCGGTTATAAAGGGGAAGACCTTTTCAATGTTGGCCTTGCTGGAATACTACATGATATAGGCAAAACAAAGGTACCGAGAGAGATCATATTAAAACCGTCACAGCTTACAAATGAGGAATGGAATGAAATGAAAAAACACCCGTCACATGGAGAGAGCATAATCAACGAGATTGGTAATATAAGCGAAATTTCTGCCACGTTTGTATTGTATCATCACATCAGATATAATTTAAGCGGCTATCCTTTATCGAAAATACATGCACAGCCTGAAGGTTCAAGGGTTGTGGCAATAGCTGACACTTACGATTCTATGACCACACTCAGGCCATATCAAAGACGATTCGATCCAAAAGAATCTATCAATCTTATTAAGAGTAAGGCTGGAGAAGATTTTGATCCAGTTTATGTAAAGGCATTTATAAAGGCATTTGGTATAAATCCTGTTGGGTCGGTTGTAAGATTTGATACAAATGAGGTTGGAGTGGTGACGAGACTTAACGATAAAAATCCTGAGAGACCGTTTATTAAGCTTATTATGGATACGTCGGGTAATAATGTAAATCCAAATGATGAGTTATCCCTTGAAGAGAAAAACATCATAACCCATGATTATAAAAGGAGTATCGCCGGTTCTATTGGAAGTGCACTTCAAGGTTTGATAGATTTGAACAAATATCTGAAATAGACAATTAATCCGAAAAATGCAATAAGAGAGGGTAGGGGGGGTTACAACCCGCAACTACCACTTAGCAAAGCGAAACATCAACCCCAAAAATGTATTTGAAAAAATAACGAACAAACAGAATCTCCTAAGGCATTATTTAAGTTAACCATGTTAATCTTCTGCGCTTTTATTCCTCATCTCGTACATCCTCAGTTCCACATCCAGATTGAGTCTTATCTGGGTTATATCCGCAGATTGGATCTCCGTTAGTTCATCGATGGCATTCAGGATTATATCTACGGCCTCCTGCGGCTGGATTGTATCCTGCTTCGCATGCAGCTTGTTCAAGAGCTCCAATACCTTTTCTTTGTCCTCTTTATCGGAGTGGCTGACTTTTAGGTTCTCCACATCCGATATGATCTGTTTCAACAGTGCCCTTGGTTCTATGGTCACTGTTACAGTGAACGGATATGAGCCATATTGGGTGAGCTGCGGGCCGTTGTTATACCAGACACCTGTGGTGAAGGTATAAGAACTCGCTGTCTGCGGCATGGTCACGGTGTAGGAGAACGCTGCAGATGCTGATACCGGCAACGCGTAGTGCCACAGGATGGTGCTGTCTGTTATGGTTCCGTTGTTGAACACCTGCCCTATTCCTACATTGGCAGGCACAGATTCGGTTATGTTCAGGCCAACGGCCACACCGAGGTTTGTGACGCTGATCTGTATGCCCTGTGTGCTTGATGGATACAGCCTGTATGGCATGTACTGATAGTTGGGACCCACAAAGCTCAAGGTATTGAGTATAAGCCCCTGTGCCTGTGTCGTCTCGCTGATATACGACGGGTCAAAGCCCATGCTCACTGCCTCACCCATGCCGTATACGTTCATTGCCATGGCAACGTTCGTTCTGGAGGCCTTATCGTGGTCATCATCGCAGGTGCAATTGTCTTTGTCATGATCGTCGTGTTTATAGTCACATTTCTGTGCCGCCTGTGAATAATAACCTGCCATGCCGGCTGTAGTTAATGTCATATTTACTGCGGTGTGCTGACCGGTGAGTGTCAGTGTCCCGCCGGATGGTGACAGGGCTGTCCGGAGCTCCACAATGACATTCCTCAATGTCCTTTGTTCATCATCCATTTGACCCAGCCACTGGACACCGGTAACATCCTTGAGCCACTGCAGATCGTTGGGGTTGGACTTTATAACAACCAACCCGTCTCCCATGTTGACAGCTTCTCTGAGCTCTTTCTGGATAAGGTCATGATCTTCACCACGATCCTCGAAGCCGGAATCAAGTTTTCCGGTAGAGCCCTCGTTCTTCTTTACATAGGCATCATCGTTGGACAAGGATATAAGGACATATCGGTTATACATACCTGTATCAAATGCAGTCTCAAACCCATCCCACGTATCGGTAACCGTATAATAGTAACCGGCATTGGTCAGGAGTGTAGTCAGCGCACTGATCAACTGTCCTGAATAATTACCCGTATCATGCCTGTCTTTATCACACCCTCCTCCTTCCTTTTGGTCCATATCGAATATCAATACCCCCGGCGGTGTAATCATGCCCTTTGTCACATCCAGCTTTACACTCATAACTGTGAAGCTTACAGACTCTGCCGATTGGTTACCCGCACAGTCTGAGGCTGATACTGAAAGTATATGTTTGCCTTGTTCTGTAATAGGGGTACCAGAGATATAAGGTATACCATCAAGTGTTATCGTTGAGTTTATCAGGTTTGCATCGCTTATGCTTATAACAGGGGTTACAGATGATGTATATGCGACTCCATCTGTTATACCTGTAATTGTTATCAATGGCGCTATGGTATCAACCTTGAAATGTACCGACTTGGTCGTTGCATTGCCGCCAAGGTCACTGCCTGTTGCTGTAAGTACATCATTGCCGTCAGTACTTATTGGCGTACCGCTTACATACGGATTTCCATTTAACAAAATGCTCTGCGATGACAGATGGCAGTCCGTGATGCTTATACCCGGGCTTGGGGTATTATAGCAGCCGTTATCAACGACCCCTGTGATAGATACAACAGGCGGGGTCAGATCAACCACCCTGAACCAGGTTTGTGCCACTGTCTTGGCATTCGAGGCTTTCAAAGCTGCGATATAATCGCCGAACATCTGGCAGGTCACAGGATAGCTGAACGTATTGCCGTAAGTAGCCTGAGTTGCTATGGATGCACTGGTTGTGCTTATGGTCAACGGTTGTTGGCTTTGCGGGCTTACCAGCATGACCGACGGTGTTATGCTCACACCTGAATTGCCGTTATTGGTTATCGAGTAGCTCACGGATATATTATTCCCGGACTCAAGGCTCTGAGGTGCAATACTTATGACGCCGGTAAGACCTGTGAGGTTATCCGATGTCGAGTTTATACCGAAGCTTGTCGTTGCCTGTGTTAGGAGCGTACCTGAGCTGTCCAGTACCTTTAGTACTGCTTGATAGGTACCCGCAGAGCTTATGCCTGTGTTCCAATTGTACTTTGCCGTGAAGTATCCCTGAGGCACAAGCAAGGGTATCAATGCAGAATATCCTCCGACAATCGCACCTGATGGATTCAATACTGAGATCTCCATCTCATCACCGGAAAGCATGGTGTTTGCGCTTAGGTTGTTCACAGTCCCGTTTATAACGGCAATTTCGTTAGGGTTGTAAGAAATCTTATCAGTATTTATATCGCAGCTTATCACCGCTGTGCCTGTAATCGCACCCGAAGAAAGGATCGTAAAGCTGGTAAATTGTTCTGCTTCCTTGCCTGCAGTATCTGTCAAAATAGCATGTACCATGTACGGTCCTGAAAGTACGGTGCCGGTATTCCAGAATGTTGTCTGCGTTACGGACTGCCCGGATGAAATCGCCGGTAAGTTCACATCACCAAACGTTGCCACGGTTACGCCATTGGCATCCTCTATGTCCATTGATAATACAAGGCTGTCGGTAAACGCTGAACCATTATATATACTGGTACTTATATTTACATCTGTATTGGCAGAATAAACTGGTTTGTCTGTAGCAAGATTCATCTGTATAAAGCTTGTACCTGTAACCTCAGGGATCGGTATGTTCATATTTACTGTTTGCCCATTATATGTGTTTTGAAATGACAGATATGCCGAATCTGCAACCGGCTTGCTTTCTCCAAGTCCTAAATCCTTTAATGTGAGATTTAATAGAATATCTGTGCCATTGGCATCTACTGAAGTAACACTCCAGTTATACCCGGTCTCTCCAGTTGGAAGACTTGTTATACTTGTCGGGGTTGGGATTGAGCTATTCAATATAATATTAGATGGCAATACAAGATTCGTGGATGTATTCACACCAAGTACCTTTTCTGCTGCAACAGGTAATGCAATAATCACCCATGTTGTAGCCGCAAGCCTCGTGTTCATTATTCCATCCTGACTATACCATGATCCATCAGGCTGTTGTGCGTTAATTAAAAAATTAATTGCTTTATTTATAACAGCAGACCAAGGATCTACTGATGTTTGCAACAAAGCATACAGTATCTGTGCCGTAACCAATGAATCACTTTGCCATCCTATATATCTACCCCAGCCTCCATCTGAATTTTGATTGGTTTCTAACTGTAATATGTTACTATTAATCAGGTTATCCGCTTGTGCATTCAAAACAGTATCGCTTACAACTTTACCGGCAGATTCAAGTCCAATGATCTGATGAGCCATAATCATCATATCCGGTGCTGTGATGAAGCTTCCCGGATTTATGACAAACCTTTCTGCCTGTTCTATCGTATTCAAATAGTCCGGATTATTCGTTATTGTATATGCCTCTGTAAACCCAACTAATCCAATAGATGTCATAGACACGGGATTGCTCCACCAGTCCAGGTCCCAAGGTACATAATTAGTTAACCAATAAACCTCGTTTGTTCCATAACGGTTGGTTTTTAATAACAGATAATTCGCAGCACTGATTATGTTGTTCTGCACATCACTGACATTATGCCAAGAACTAAAAGCCCATAATGCCAGCATTGTTGAATCTATAGAGCCATACCCATAGTAGTTCGATACATCCCCAGTTCCATATAGCCCTTGTATACTTCTTAGAAAATTCATTAGATTCCATGCAAGAGATGTATCTACTGTTACCTTATTGCTTGCAAGTTCAAGCCCTACCAACGTTTGACTCTGAACATGACAACCATAACAAGGACCGCTCACACCCTGCGTATTACTATTCTGGTCCTCCCACTGGACGACCTCTGTTTGCTCGTAGTTTACACCCTTTTGTATGGCATCCAGCATCAACGTCTTCATCGGATTGTTTGTTGTGCCTGTTAATAAACCCCCTGCAGTCAAATGTATGTCGCCGTTTATGTTTATATTTCCCGGCGGTGCTATTTGAGGACTTACTGTAAAACTTGCCACTGCATACGGACCTACATAATAGGTTGTTGTTATATCAGATGCTATGGACGGATCTGTTGCATTCAGAATTACCGAATAATTCCCTCCTTCCTGCGGTATAAAGCCGCCGAGATCGAGCATTCGAATGTGATTAATAGCGAGATTTGATATTGTTGTATCTGTCGTGTACATGGTATTGTTATTCAGAGATACCGTAAGCTGCATTGGCGTGCTGATTGGAATATTTCCGTTATTGCGTATCCCGGCAGATATTTCTATAAATGTGGGTGTGTTCGCAGAGGTCACAGGCGGATTAAGGGATATCGAGCCAATCAACTGGGCTGATGATTCTATGTTTATCTCCGTTGACTTTTGCGCATATACGGTCCCGGTAAAGCCACGGTATTGAGACAATGGTGAACCGGTGACATTTAAGATGATTTTATAAGTTCCAGCCGGGAATTGCCCCGTGTTCCATTGCATATTTGCCTGATTTATACTGGATGGGACAAACGTTGCTTTAGGATTCTGCGGACCAACAACAGCAATTACTTGCCCGTACATGTCCTGAATCTCTGCCGTCACAATCCCGGTAATGGGTGTCGCACCGGTATTCTCTATGCTCGCAATGATGCTTACATTCGCATTCGCCGAATAGGATACGTTGTCCGTTGTCAGCGAGATAATGCTTATGTTGTTGGATTGGCTTTCGTTCATCTGGAAGTTTATGGTGATTGTGCCAAAACCGTTTGTCGTTACTTCAAAGATCGTGCTGTCATACCCGGGCGCAGAACCGATCACCGTGAATGCCAAAGCGCTTATTCCGCTTATCGTGTACATCCCGCTTGCATCCGTCTTTGCGGAAAGATTTGTCCCAGCTATCATGACACTCGCACCGGTAACCGGCGCGCCGGTCATCGCGTCGAGTACCCTACCTGTGATTGTTGTCGATGTCGGTATCGGCATAAGGTAAATTGTTTGCAGGTCTGCCGTTGCACCTGCTGATACCATTACCTGATAGTTCTGGCTTGTGTATCCTGAGGAAAAAATACTTACCTGATATGTTCCCGCAGTAATGCCCTGAACAAGGAACACTCCCTGTGCGTCGGTTGTTGCAGATGGTCTCCCTGATATGGAGATTGTAGCACCCGTAATCGGCTGGCTTGTTGATGCATCCAAAACCTTGCCGGTAATACTCCCTGTTGTCGCTGTAGGCGGCTGGGTGCTTAATTGTGGGTTAAAGAAAAGTATCCCTCCTGCTACAACCGTTCCTGTGCCTGAAACAGGATAATATCCAGCTTTGGATGCTGTTATAGTTACACTACCAAGAGTAACATTAGTAAATATGAAACTGCCATCTACCCCTGTTGCGATACTGCGGTTATAAGCACCGGTTACTGTTATTGCTACACCACCAAGTGGTTGACCACTGGATGCCTCGGTAACAGTGCCCTTTATGATACCGGTTGTCTGGATCACTGAAAGACCAATATTGCCAAGATTTACAACAGAACCTCCAGATACATTCGCTGTAACTGTAGATGAAGCATATCCAGCTAATAAAAAACTTACCTGCTGAGAACCCTGTGGTACGTTAGCAAGACTAAAATTGCCGGAGCTATCAGTGGTTGCAGATATTGATGGATTGCTTACAAGAATAACAGACACACCATTTAATGACTGATTCGTTAAAGCATCAACCACCTTACCTGTAATAGTGCCAGTCGTTACTTGAGGCGGTGGAGAAGGCTTGTTTTCTGATAAATATAATGCCCTTAGTGCCAATGCTGTCGAATACGCATCCTCATTCCAGCTTCCGTCGTTTGCCTGTGTCGAACTGAGGTAATTTGCTGCATTGCCTAAAATGGTATTGTCCGTTGTTAGTCCTACAAGAGCTATGTACGCGAGAGCAGTCTCATATACTGTGGACGGACTTGAACCGAATCCACCATCAGAGTTCTGGTGGGCTGTAAGATAGTTCATGGCGTTGTTAAGGACTGTTGCAATTGAGCTTGTTCTTGCAAACTGCTCAAGCGTGTACGAAACCATCGCTGTCATATACACATTGCTATCATCCCCGGCATAAAACCCCCATCCACCGTCTGTGTTCTGGTTGGTAACAAGATATAAAACCGCATTGCTGATCGAGGTCTGGTTGGAGTAATTGACGGATTTTAAGGCAGAGAGGGCAAGGGCAGTGTCGAGATTGTTAATCCCATAGCCTTCATACCCTCCCCATACTCCACTTGCCGGGTCTATATACGATACAAGCAGACCTTCATCACTGCCGCCTGATAAATGCGTAGACATACGCTCGGAAAGATAATCCGTTGTACTGATAGATTGGCTCTGCAGCCAAGAAATAGCATTACTATAGAGAGTTGTATTCGTCTGACTCAATGCCTGCAATGTGTCTATCACTGCTACTGTCGTGCGGGTAATATCGGTTGTGGAGGTTATATTACCGATTGAACCATCGGAGTTCTGATTATTACTCAACCATGAAAGACCATTGGTTATCACAGTAGATTGGGCATGGGCAGTAGAAATACTGAACATAGCAAAAAAAATTATTAAGACTAACTTGATTAAACTTTTTATTAAAAAGTTATTCCTTTTCATACTTTCATCCTTTGATTCATACTTCAACCTATTTACCGAACCAATTTGGTCCACTGAACCATGTTGCTTTATTGTCTTTTACTACCTTTATAAGCCATACCATTAACATTCCTCCAGCGGACAGAAACCACCACCCATATAGGTTGAAATGAATTAATATCATCCCGATTAGCCACAAAATTAGAACAATAACTGTTATTTTTTTATGAGTGTTCATTATGTAAAAAGGCATCTTTAAAAATGCCGTAACCTTTTTCTCAATTATTAGTGGAATTGAAATTATTATTACAGCTATAATTAAGTATATAATTCCCTCTATGACTCTTTCTTTTAGTGACGTATATGTAGTGGTTAATATTAATATCCCTAAAGCAGCAAAACCCATTAGTACACCAACTGCACCTTTAAGATTTTTTTCGATTTCTTTTGATGTCAATATTAAATAAATAATATTTACAAACAAGATTACAGTTTGAACTATAATAAGAATTGTCTGGTTGTTCATATTATGATCCTACTTTTTTTATGGACTTACACCAAAACACTTATTTCCAATTTCTGGCAGGTCACGACCTAATCCAAGTAATGAGATAATTTGTTCTATACCTTCAGTAGGAATATATGCTGCAAGCCAAGCTTCAATTATAGGGTCGACTATCCAAAATTCAAATAAGAAGAAAACGACAGGCATAATTAACGCAAGAACACAAGCCCTCGCAGCTGGACTTGCTTCGAGTATTAACCAACCAATAAGCGAAAGGTAAGCTGGCAACAATAATGCAGCAATAGCAAAGACAATGGGGCCTGCTGCTATTGATAAAGCTAAAAGTGCAAATCCAAGAGCAAGCATGAGGATCATCGCGCCGCCCAATCCTCCGCTGATCATATATGCGCCGGCTCCTGTTGATGGGTCTATTATGATATACCCAACACCAGTCCAGCCATTGTAGGTTATCTGTGTTTGTGAAACAGTAACAACTTTGCCCGCATTCACCGCATTCTGAATATCTGAAATTACATCTGAGGGAAGCTGAAGCTGTGGTAATATAGCGGAGATGTTTGATTGATTTACAGTGTATATAGGAATGCCTTCATTGTTGGCTATTTGTATCGCTTTTACTGCTGATATGCCTTTTACAGGATTGGTTGGCGTAGAAAGCAATTGTTCTGGTACTCCGTTTTCCAATGCTGAAGAATTCATTCCACTTGCAAGCATATACTGGATAATATTATTGTTGTCTCCATCCGCAGCCTGTGAAAGTTCTAAGTTCCTTTGTACATCCATCTTCAATCCAGCCGGGCTTATACTCGTTGCTACTCCAAACATGTAACTTACATTCAGTGAAACAGAAAAGATCGCGTCTGAGGGAACTCTCGCTATTACTACATTCATTGCTTTTGCTTGCATCTGATCCATCATGTCGTATTCGGCATAATATGACATGGCTGTGGTATAAAGTAGACTCCCCAAAACATCATCCTTTGTCATTCCAGTAAAGTCTTGAGCCTGCAATTTTGATTGAATAGTGCTTAGTTCGTTTTTCAGATTGAGTACCGTTTGAGATGATACACCGCCTGCATCTATTCCTATGCCGTAATATTCACCCGCTGTCAGGTTTGTTGTAGAGGTATCAGCATATTGGTTTGCATTAGTGAAGGTCATGGTCAGAGTCTCAGAGCCACCTAATCCTATAGAGCTACCTGTAGCCACTACCTGCCCAGCAATCATTAATTGCGGCACCATGTTAATCAGATATGCCGGCAATGATGTCGGGAGGGAACTGATGGTTATTGAACTGCCTGTTGGTATATAAGATTCTATTACAGCCTCATCCGCACTGGTTGCAGGTGCATAGCTTAATGTGAGTCTTTTCCCTGCTATCTGTGCCAAACTTACTGTATAGTTTATATCCGTCTGTAAGGTTTGCGGATTGGTAACCTGAAATGTGATCTTGTATCTTAGGTTATCAGGAACTTCTGAAGCCTCCCAGCCTTTTGCTAATACCCTATATGGCATTGTGCCAAGCAGATATGGAAAGTTTTGCTGAATAATTTGCTTTTTGCCGATTACATCTCCTACAGTTGCATTCGGATTGGTCTGAGATATGTAGTTTGCTACCCGTGTCTGATAATTTGCTATGGTCTGGGATATATAGTTTGCATTAATGTTGGTTACATACCCTTGCTGGGTATTGATCGTAGCTGTGGAAGTAATCTGGTTTATAAAGCTTTGGGTATCAAACGGCACTGCTTGCGTGATATTCATTCCTTGTGTGTAGATATACTGCTTATAGCTCCCATCAAGGGGTATCCATTCATTGCCGGGACCATTGCGTGCTCCCCTTGACGGAAAGTAATTTACATACGCTTCTACCCATACATGCTCAATCTTTGCCGCTACTATCTTACCGCCAGCTACTTCCCCTGTTATAGGTATGCCGCCTTGAGCCATCAGCTCTAATGCTGACTTTGCATCTGTGAACCCACCCACCCAGTTCATTACCTGATTTATTGGTAACTGGATTGTGCCGTAGACGTAGCGGGCAGGAATGTTGGAGGCGCGGAGTAATGCGATAAGCAGGCTTGCAGTATCCATGTCATTGCACTGCATGGTCTGGAGGCACATGTCTGCACCCTGAATTGAGCCGTAAGTTGGGACATATTCTATGTTGTTATAGACCCAGTTATAAATCTGTACCGGGTTGTGATTTAGCTCTGCTGCCTTTGCAAGGATTGCAGGGGTGAACTGGACTTCTACTGTGGATGTAAAGTCTGCGGCCGTTGGGGGAGGGATGGTCTGGACAAGTGCGGACGATAAGAGATTGTCGGTTGTGAGGCTGGCGAGTTGAATAGGGGACTGGATTCCTGTCTCGGCATCTGCTGCGGTTTCGTTATCGTTCCCCTCACTACCCACTGAGCTACGCTGTCTGCCATAATTCATCCTTGGCTCCCGCCATACTGGTCCTGCCCCGTTAGAAGATGCGGTTGATTGTGCTATTGCTTGATCCGGAGATTCCAATTTCGTAAAGGTCAATCTTCTAACGGGGTGAACTATCCTATGCGGTAGTTTGTTCGGGTTGAATTTAATATGCCGTGAAGGTGGTTTTATCTTATCAAGAAATACCTTGAGCTTCCTTGTCCTTGCCGTGAACTGAGTATTTGTCTTCGCAGTATTTATTGAATCAAGATTTGCTTTGAGCACTGCAAAGTTCTTTTCGTACCTTCTTTCAAATGCTTTTTGTCTTTGCTGGATTACAGCCGGCAGACCCTTTATTCGCTGCTCGGTTTGTTTGAATTGTTGTCGTATTCTTACATCAGCTTGCTCAAGCTCGGCGCGTTCTTGTTTTAATTCCGTCTGGATTCCCGATTTCTCGGGAATGACAGAGGGGGAAGGCTGTATTCCTGCCGAAGTTGATCTCGCTGAAAGCGGGGAGGGAATGGTCGTGGAAGGCTTGCTGATTGTTTCGCGTATCCTTTCTAATGCCTTTTCTAATTCCTTATCAGGAAAACTGGATTCCCGATTTCTCGGAAATGACGGAGAAGGTTTACTCTCGCTGCTTGCTGCTTGATGCTCACTATTGCTTGTCGTTGCCGCATATACAACCTGATAAATCCCGAGATTTGTCCATGCAAATACGAATACCAGAAAAACAGCAGTTGACTTTAACAAAGAAGGTTTGAAAATATCCTTATGAAAACCGATCTTCATTAACCCTCCTAATACTGTTTCTATAAATGAACAATACGTTTGATGTCAATAAAATTCTTTTATAGGTCGTTGAGTATGCATCCTCATTCCAGCTTCCGTCTGCTGACTGTGTCGAACTGAGGTAATTTGCTGCATTGCCTAAAATGGTATTGTCCGTTGTTAGTCCTACAAGAGCTATGTACGCGAGAGCAGTCTCATATACTGTGGACGGACTTGAACCAAATCCGCCATCAGAGTTCTGGTGGGCTGTAAGATAGTTCATGGCGTTGTTCAAAGCTGTTGCAAGGGTACTTGTTCTTGCAAACTGCTCAAGCGTGTACGAAACCATCGCGGTCATATACACATTACTGTCGTCCCCGGCATAAAATCCCCAACCGCCGTCAGTGTTCTGATTGGTAACAAGATAAAGAATCGCATTGCTGATCGTGGTCTGGTTGGAGTAATTAACCGCCTTCAACGCATCGAGGGCAAGGGTGGTATCAAGGGTATCGGTTGAGAAGAATTGCCCTATTCCCCATCCATTGTCGAGGTTCTGATATGACAATAAATTACTTAAATTGCCTGTAGAGCTTAATAAGGCAATACTTCTGGAAATACGATCAACATTATATAAGGGCTGTGACGTAATCCAATTGATGCTGTTGGTGTAATCAGTATATTTTTGTCCAAGGTCATTCAGGGTTGTTAATACTTCGTCTGTAGCATAATATTCAGCTACTATACTGCTTGACCAGCTTCCCTCTGTTAACTGAGAAGCTTGGAGATAATTAAGACCGTTGTTTATAGCCCCTTGCTGGGCATTTGCTGATACAGGTAACAAAAAGAACAAAGCAAATAATGACAAACAGCTTTTTGCTCTAATCATGCCTGTCCTTCCTTTGGTGCTAAGTAAAAGAAATTTCCTTTCTTATCCCATCTCACATCCCAATTATCCCAGCTCCCTACAGTATATTTCTTTCTGAGTTCATTGTTCATTGCTTGGAATATCTCGAAGCCTTTGATGATTTTTTGTCTGAATCTCTCGCCTTCCCATGAGCCACCAATAATGGTCATTCTTAAACAATCTTTATTAAAGATTAACCGTGCATAAAAATACTTGACATCGCTTAGCAAAGTTCTGATGGCTTTATCTATCTCTGGGCAATCGGTTGTTGGAACATCCCTTTCATCATCCTCTATCTTTATTTTGACATCAACATTAAATGGCCCCTTGATTAAAGAAAAAAGCTCTATTCGGCTTTCTTCATCCATGTATTTGCCAGTATAATCTATTCTTCTGGAATCTTTTACTTTTGATTTATTGTTAGATTGATCTGCCCTATCTACTACGATTTGATGGGAAGGAGAATAAGCTAAATGTGGCATATCTATTCTTGCAACAATATAAATTCCATCAATAAATCCTTCGCTATATCTATGAGCATCATTCCAACTCCAAAATGAGCGATAAAACGGTCTCTTAATATTTTTAAAATTAAAGGATTTTATAAATTCAACAAAATCCTTTTTTGTAAATGTAGCTTTTCTCCAAATGGTTAGAGCTATAACAAACAACAAAAATATTTCTATAAAAAGTATAGTATTATCATTCCAGATTGGATGTTTTTTTATTAAGATTTCCACTGGCATGATAATAAACATACCTATTACTAGAATACTAAGGATGAAAAGCTCATACCATAAAAGAATAAGATATATCCTTCTTAAACTATACTTTTTAGGATACATAAACATACCTTGGATGGAATTTATTCACACAATATTTTTTAATTAGCTCCAATAAAGCAAGACCAGCCTCTTTAAGAATGAAATTTTCAAGTAATACTGTGAGTGTTGCAATTACTATAGTTACAACAATAGTTATCAAAAACCCTCCTCCTAAAAATGCAACAATCGAGCCAATAACCAGACTTGATAGTATACTAAACAAAAGATCGACTATGCCAGCTTCAAACCCCTTTAAAGGGCTACCAGTTTTATAGTATACATTTAACAACATAAAAAGCGCAGATAAACCTATCAAAAGTCCATTAGTCCACTTATATAAATTGGTCACAGTCTTACTGGATATCTTTAAAGCCTGAATAAATGCGTCTAACACCCCCATTGCCGAACCATCAAATGTACCTTTAAGTAAATCAACCAAAGGATCACTCTTCTGTGTATTCCCGCTTCCACTTAATCCACCTGATATTTCAAAGGCACTGGCTCCTGTTGATGGGTCTATTATGATATACCCAACACCAGTCCAGCCATTGTAGGTTATCTGAGTCTTTGAAACTGTTACCGTATAAAAACCGATACGAGAGACGAGATTCATTAACCCTCCGTATTTTTGCATTAATTAACGAACGGCATGTGTAAAGTCAAGAAAACCGTTTTAAGGGCTGTTGAGTACGCATCCTCATTCCATGAGCCGTCCTAGCTCCAGTTGTTAATAAGATACAAAATCGCATTGCTGATCGTAGTCTGGTTGGAGTAATTGACGGATTTTAAGGCAGAGAGGGCAAGGGCAGTGTCGAGATTGTTAATCCCATAGCCTTCATACCCTCCCCATACTCCACTTGCCGGGTCTATATACGATACAAGCAGACCTTCATCACTGCCGCCTGATAAATGCGTAGACATACGCTCGGAAAGATAATCCGTTGTACTGATAGATTGGCTCTGCAGCCAAGAAATAGCATTACTATAGAGAGTTGTATTCGTCTGACTCAATGCCTGCAATGTGTCTATCACTGCTACTGTCGTGCGGGTAATATCGGTTGTGGAGGTAATATTGCCGAGAGAGCCATCAAGGTTCCGGGCAGAATTTAGATAATTAAGCCCCTGGGTAATATTATCACTCCAAGCAAAAGCCGATAGAGAGAATGATAGTGAAAATACACATGCAAAAAATATTATACGCTTATACATAAAATCCTCATTTCTATTCTTTTACGTCTTTGTAAGGGTTGAGAATATTCGTCGCACACCCAAAACAATTGCTCCTATACCAAGTACCAATAAAAACAATATCATCGAAAATGCTATGAGAGCATTATCGGCCTTTGCGTGTAAACATACGTACAGTAATAGCAGAAACAACCCTGTCATTATGAGAAACAACCCCAATATTATATCTATTATCTTATTGATTACTTTCATTGTGAATATCACCTCTATGTTTGTATTGGGCTTTAATTTCTATTAGCAACAATACCACCCATATACCAAGTATTATCCAATATGCTGTAAACACTCTATAGACTGCGAGTATAGTCAAAAACACCCACAATCCCATATAATTTAATATTTTTTTGCTTAAAACTTTATTTTCAGAAATACTTTTTAAAATGTAATTAGCTTGTTGCCAATTCTGAATCATTCTCACTATCAAAACAGCTAAAAATATTGCGGCAATTACTAATCTCAGTTCATCTCTCGCTCCAAGTACTGCTATGTCGAGGAGCGCAACATTTAAATAAACAACAAGCAATAATATGCTTACGAAAATTCTCGTTAAGATTTTATCTATCTGTATACCTTTTAGTTTGCCTTTTAAATTGTTAGCCAATATTTTCATAGAAGACAGGTACACTATAAATGTTACTTGGGGTAATAGAGTTTTATAATACGTTTCTAATGATATGAATGGTTGAGACATTGTTAATTGTATTCCCTATCCAATACACTATTTCTTTCGTAGACATTCATCTGTAACCTCTTTACCTGAATGAATAGCGGATAGTATAGTAATGAAAAAAGATGATAGATCATCAGACAGAGGATTTGTTTTATTTACCTTTGAAATAATCATGACCTTTTCTATATCGTATACATTATCAAGTGAAGCATTTGTATTGCCAAAATATTTATATATTTTTTTTATCCACATACCGATTCTCCGGAAATTTCTTAAATTTCCTCTTAAAATATTTGTTTTTAACAATATACCGTTCATGTTTAACTTTTAGGTTTGTCATTGGGGGGATGATTTTGTTCTTGTTCAGTTATATCTAACTTGCTGGATGGGTTCTTTTTCGTTTGTTCTCTTACAACATTTATAATAACCCATGTAAGAACTATGAATACCAATATCCACCACACCAAATATAATTGGAGGTAAGCAAGTGAAACACCTATACCCCACAAACCCATGATAATTGTGATGCGTTTAATAATAACCCTATCTTTTTGAGAAAATACTTTTAGGGGTATTTTATTCTTAAATATTGTTTGAATTATAACAATCACAATATAAAAAAGTGATGTTAGAAAACCTATTAAAGCAAGCAGCAGAGTGTTACGGACTAAAAATATTACAATCCACACCATACCAATAGTGACTGTAACTATACTCCATAAGATGTTTTTTAATCTCTTGTTTTCATATTTTTTGAGAGTATCAGCGCATGCCCATATGGCAAACAAAATCGTGAATATTATTAAATCTTTCCAATCCATAAATACCCTTTAAAAACACTCTTTAATTACTTCATTTATGTCGTTATAAATCTCGAATATTATCATCTCAGTTATATTGGGCGGTAAAGTTTCATACTCGAATACTAAGTCTGCTATTGCAAGCCCAGCTTGCATAATCTTTACAGTACATTTTCTTTGTGCCTCCGTTGATTCCCCAGCTAACCAATATATGAAGTATCCATATAGTGGCGAAAGGTATAATACAATCAGAGGGATTAAAACGAATTCTCCTCCCAGTGCAGTGAGCGCAAGAAAAGCAAGTAACCCAATAAGAACAAATGCAAGGATCGCTCCACCCAACTCGCCGCTTATCATATAAGCCCCTGCACCGGTTGTTGGATCAATAATGATGTACCCTACTCCAGTCCAGCCATTGTAGGTTATCTGAGTCTTTGAAACTGTTACCGCCTCGCCCGCATTCACCGCATTCTGAATATCTGAAATTACATCTGAGGGAAGCTGAAGCTGTGGTAATACAGCGGAGATGTTTGATTGATTTACAGTGTATATCGGTATGCCTTCATTGTTGGCTATTTGTATCGCTTTTACTGCTGATATGCCTTCTACAGGATTAGTAGGCGTAGAAAATAGTTGTTCAGGCACACCGTTTTCCAGTGCTGAAGAATTCATTCCACTTGTAAGCATGTATTGAATTACCTTATTGTTATCTCCATCCGAAGCTTGCGTAAGTTCCAAGTTCCTTTGTACATCCATCTTGAGACCAGATGGGCTTATATTCGTAGCTACACCAAACATATAGCTTACGTTCATTGAAACTGAAAAGATCGCATCTGATGGAACTCTCGCTATTACTACATTCATTGCTTTTGCTTGCATCTGATCCATCATGTCGTATTCGGCATAATATGACATGGCTGTGGTATAAAGTAGACTCCCAAAAATATCATCCTTTGTCATGCCGGTAAAGTCTTGTGATTGTAATCTCGTTTGAATGGTACTTAGTGCGTTTTTCAGATTGAGTACCGTTTGAGCGATTGACTTTAACAAAGAAGGTTTGAAAACATCTTTATGAAAACCGATCTTCATTAACCCTCCTAATACTGTTTCTATAAATGAACAATACGTTTGATGTCAATAAAATTCTTTTATAGGTCGTTGAATACGCATCCTCATTCCATGAGCCGTCCGAGTTCTGGTTGATAACAAGATAGGAAAGGGCGTTGCTGATCGTGGAGAAGTTGGAGTAGTTCACGGACTTCAGGGCCTGAAGGGCAAGGGTGGTGTCGAGATTGTTTATACCGTAACCTTCATAGCCTCCCCATACCCCGCTTGCATTGTCTATATACGATACAAGCAACCCTTCATCGCTACCGCCTGACAAAAGTGTAAACATGCGTTCGGAAAGATAATCCGTGGTGCTGATAGATTGACCCTGTAGCCATGAAACGGCATTGGAATAAAACGTCGTGTTCGTCTGCCCCAATGCTTGTAATGTATCTATCACTGCTACTGTCGTGCGGGTAATATCGGTTGTGGAGGTAATATTGCCGAGAGAGCCATCGGGGTTCGACTGAGTATCCAGCCATGAGAGGCCGTTGGTTATTGTGGTGGATTGAGCGTGTGCAGAAAAGGCAGATAAGAAAGAAATAACTATTGCTAATAATAAGCCTTTTCTCATAATTCCTTCTTATAAAGCAACGATGGGTATGGAATCATTGAGCACCATCATCTTTTGCTGGGGAAAGATCGGAGTTTGCTTTCTCAAGTGCTGAGGAAAAACGGTTAAACTGTATATTCAAGTCTATTGTTAATCTGACAGCAGGATAAAGAAATGCAGACCAGAAAATTGTTACAACATTAAATATCTCTATATACTTAAATAAATAAAGGATAATACCACAAAGTACTATTACCCCAGATATAATCCAAGCCGCTACATTCTTTTTACTAAACCCTACCACGTCAATCTTTAAAGAATTTATATCTCCACTATGGGGTAAACTGGTGGTATGTGCATCAACTATCCCTTTAAAATATTTTTGTAAATAAACAGATTTCAAATACCATATAAAATATATCCAAAAAGTTACTACAGCGGCAGTCCAAGTTTTGAATGATAAATCTTTAGTGGAAAGAAACATAAATGCAAACAATATATATACCCCAATAAGAATATAAGAATACATAACTTTTTTCTTATACTTACTGTCATAATAACTCCAAGATAATGTATCAAATTGTTTTATATTATTATTCTTGATGAACCAATCTTTGGTTGTCGATAGTAGATTGTTAGTAAAGTAAAGCAACAATTCTTGTCTTCCTGAGACGGCTGTTAATATTAATAACCAGATACTTGAAAATACTATGTAAATAGATCGATTTTTAAAAGAAGGGAAAAAGAGATTATAATTTATAGAGGCAATATCAAATATAATTAAAAGAAATGATAGCAATATTATTTTTTCCCAATACTTCAAATTATTCCATTTTAGAGGAGGGTAACTTTTTTTGTTATTCATTGTTTATAAACCTAATAAATATAATAGGGTGATTACGACTGCCATACATTCTAAGGTGTTCGCATTGGGCAAACCCGTTACTGGTGTTCGTAGATAACACGCAGCAAATGATGGAACAATTTTATTTGTGAAAAAGTTCGATGTGAGAAAATTTATAATTGTAGTTGCACCAGTTAAATATATTGAATTAATAAGAGCAGTAAATTCAACCCAATTTGCAGCCATTAAAGCAAGGAACGCCTCTACGCTACCAGATGATAAAAGAACTGCTAATAGTGCTATTGCTACTATGCAGATAATCTCGGCTGCCAACCAGATTATCCACGTCCAGCTACCACCAACTCCTCCGCTTATCATATATGCGCCTGCACCAGTGGTTGGATCTATAATGATATACCCAACTCCAGTCCAACCATTGAAGTTAATTTCTGTTTGAGAAACAGTAACAATCTCACCTGCGTTTACAGCGTTCTGTATGTCTGAGATGACATCGGATGGAAGCTGAAGCCGCGATAAGACAGCATTGATGTTGCTCTGGTTTATTGAGTATATTGGTATATCTTGATCGTTTGCAATCTGGATTGCTTTTACCGCCGATATGCCTTGTGCAGGATGGAGAGGTGTAGACCATAATTGTTCTGGAACGCTGGCTTCAAGAGCCGAGGAATTCATACCTGATTGAATATTATATTGAATTACTTTGCTGATGTTCCCGTCTAGCGCTTCTGTAAGTTCCAAATTCCTTTGCACATCCATCTTGAGACCAGATGGGCTTATATTCGTAGCTACACCAAACATATAGCTTACGTTCATTGAAACTGAAAAGATCGCATCTGAAGGGATCCTCACTATTACTACCCCCATCATCTTTGCTTGCATCTGATCCATCATGTCATACTCAGCATAGTAAGCTGCTGCCGTGGTATAAAGAAGACTCCCTAAAATATCGTCTTTTGTCATACCTGTGAAATTCTGTGCAGAAAGGTTAGCTTGCGTTGTTGTAAGTTTCGCCTTTAATGCAAGGAGCTGTCGCTGAGATACACCACCAGCGTCTATGCCTATGCCATAATATTCTCCTGCAATGAGATTCTTTGTGATCGTATCGTCATATTGATTTGCATCAGTAAAGGTCATGGTAAGTGTCTCCCCATTTCCAAGTCCTATAGATCTGCCTGTTGCGACTACCTGCCCGTCGATCAGCAACTAATGTATCCATCACTGCTACTGTCGTGCGGGTAATATCTGTTGTGGAGGTTATATTACCGAGAGAGCCGTCGAGATTTGACTGAGTCTCTAACCATGAGAGACCATTGGTTATTGCACTGGATTGAGCATAGGCAGTATTAACATTCAAGGAAGACAAAAAGATTAAGAATACTAAAATCGACAAACATTTTGTTATTAATATATGTTTTTTCATACCCTCACACTCATTCATATTCCAGCCTATTTAGTCGAACCATTTTGGTCCACCAATAAACCATGTTGCTTTATTGTCTTTTACTACCTTTACAATCCATACAAACAACATTCCAGCTGCAGGGATAAACCATTCTGCATATAGGTTGAAATAAATAAATATTATTCCGATGACCCACAAAATTAAAACAATAAATGATATTTCCTTATGAGTTTTTATTACGTAAAAAGGCATTTTCAAAAATGCCGCGACCTTTTTTTCAATTATCAGTGGAATTGAAATTATTATTACAGCTATAATTAAGTATATAATTCCCTCTATGACTCTTTCTTTTAGTGACGTATATGTAGTGGTTAATACTGATATTCCTAATATAGAAAAAAGAATCAATACAGAAACCGCAGCCTTAAGTTTTATTTCGATTTCTTTTGATGTCAATATTAAATAAATAATGTTTATAAACAAGATTATAGTTTGAATTATGATAAGAATTGTCTGGTTGTTCATATTAAGACCTTGCTTTCCTCATGGACTTGTACCAAAACACTTATTTCCTATTTCGGGTAATTCACGAGCTAATTCAAGTATTGAGATAATCTGTTCTATACCAGCAGTAGGAATAATCGCTGCAAGCAACACTTCAATTATCGGATCAACCATCCAAAGTTCAAACAAGAAAAAAACTGCAACCATAGTTAACGCAAGAACACAAGCCCTCGCAGTTGGACTTGCTTCGAGTATTAACCAACCGATAAGCGAAAGGTAAGCTGGCAACAGTAATGCAGCAATAGCAAAAATAATGGGGCCCGCGGCTATTGCTAAAGCTAAAAGTGCAAATCCAAGAGCAAGCATGAGGATCATCGCACCGCCTAATCCACCGCTGATCATATACGCCCCTGCACCTGTCGTAGGATCTATGATTATATAGCCAACACCGGTCCAGCCGTTGTAGGTTATTTGCATTTGGGGAACGGTAACAACTTCACCTGCATTTACTGCATTCTGAATATCTGAAATTACATCTGATGGAAGCTGAAGTTGTGGTAATACAGTAGAGATGTTTGATTGATTTACTGTGTATATCGGGATACCTTCATCATTAGCTATTTGTATTGCCTTTATTGCTGATATACCTTGCACAGGATTGTTTGACATGAAAAATAATTGTTCTGGTACATTGTTCTCGAGTGCTGATGAGTTCATGCCACTTGCAAACATGTATTGAATTACCTTATTGTTATCTCCATCCGAAGCTTGCGTAAGTTCCAAGTTCCTTTGTACATCCATCTTGAGACCAGATGGGCTTATATTCGTAGCTACACCAAACATATAGCTTACGTTCATCGTAACGGAGAATACCGCTTCTGATGGAATCCTTGCTATTACCACCCCCATCTCTCTCGCTTGTGTCCAATCCATCATATCATATTCGGCGTAATATGAAACAGCTGTTGTATAAAGTAGACTCCCAAAAATATCATCCTTTGTCATGCCGGTAAAGTCTTGTGATTGTAATCTCGTTTGAATGGTACTTAGTGCGTTTTTCAGATTGAGTACCGTTTGTGATGATACACCACCAGCGTCTATTCCTATCCCGTAATACTCACCCGCTGTTAGGTTCGTTGTGGCTGTATCAGCATATTGATTTGCATCTGTAAAGGTCATCGTAAGAGTTTCAGAGCCACCTAATCCTATAGAGCTACCTGTAGCCACTACCTGCCCATCGACCATCAATTGTGGTACCATTTTGATTAAATATGCTGGTAACGATGTCGGGAGGGAACTGATGGTTATTGAACTGCCTGTTGGCATATAAGATTCTATTACAGCTTCATCCGCACTGGTTGCAGGCACATAGCTCAATGTGAGTCTTTTCCCTGCTATCTGTGCCAAACTTACTGTATAGTTTATATCCGTCTGTAAGGTTTGTGGATTGGTAATCTGGAATGATATCTTGTACCTCAAATTATCAGGTACTTCTGAAGCCTCCCAGCCTTTTGCTAATACCTGATATGGTATTGTACCAAGTAAGTACGGAAAGTTTTGCTGAATGATAGTCTTCTTGCCGATTACATCCCCTACCGTTGCATTGGGGTTTGTCTGAGAAATGTAGTTTGCTACCTGTGCCTGATAATTTGCTATGGTCTGGGATATGTATGCCGCATTAATGTTTGTTACATACCCTTGTTGTGTATTTATTGTAGCTGTGGAGGTAATCTGGTTTATAAAGCTTTGGGCGTCAAACGGCACTGCCTGTGTGATATTCATTCCTTGTGTATAGGTATACTGCTTATAGCTTGCATCCAGGGGTATCCATTCATTGCCGGGACCATTGCGTGCTCCTCTTGATGGAAAGTAATTCACATAAGCTTCGACCCATGCATGCTCAATCTTTGCCGCTACTATCTTACCGCCAGCCACTTCACCTGTTATTGGGATGCCGCCTTGAGCCATCAGCTCTAATGCGGATTTTGCATCTGTGAACCCGCCTACCCAGTTCATGATTTTATTAATAGGTAACTGGATTGTGCCATAAACGTAGCGGGCAGGAATGTTGGAGGCGCGGAGTAATGCGATAAGCAGGCTTGCTGTGTCCATATCATTACACTGCATGGTCTGGAGGCACATGTCTGCACCCTGAATAGAGCCGTAGGTCGGGACGTATTCTATGTTGTTATAGACCCAGTTGTAGATCTGTACCGGGTTGTGATTTAGCTCTGCTGCCTTTGCAAGGATTGCAGGGGTAAACTGGACTTCTACTGTGGATGTTAGGTCTGCGGCCGTCGGGGGAGGGATGGTCTGGACGATTGCGGATGAAAGTATGCCGTTGAGCGAGCCAATGGAGGCAAGCTGGATGGGATTCTGGATTCCCGTTTTCATGGGAATGACAGACTGGGGAATATCTCCGATGTTATTATTGCTGTCATTCCGTACTTGATACGGAATCCAGTCTTTTGTTTCTCTGGATTCCTGCTTTCGCAGGAATGACGAGGCACTATATAGCTTTCCCGGACTTCTCCACACGGGTTTTACCCCGTTAGAAGATGCGGTTGATTTTGCTATTGCTTGATCCGGAGATTCCAATTTCGTAAAGGTCAATTTTCTAACGGGGTGAACCATCCTATGCGGTAGTTTGTTCGGATTGAATTTGATGTGCCGGGAGGGTGGTTTTATCTTATCAAGAAATACCTTGAGCTTCCTTGTCCTTGCCGTGAACTGAGTATTTGTTTTCGCAGTATTTATTGAATCAAGCTCTGATTTAAGCTGCGCAAGGTTCTTTTCATACTTTCTTTCAAATGCTTTTTGTCTTTGCTGGATTACAGCCGGAAGGCCCTTTATTCGCTGCTCGGTTTGTTTGAACTGAGCTCTGATGTTTATATCTGCTTGCTCAAGCTCGGATTTCTCTTTTTGGAATCCTGCTTGCTCAGATTTAATACCTACTTGCTGGATCTTGCTCTCTGCTTTCTCGGACCGCTCCCGGATGCGTGTGACGAGGGTTTCTAACCCCCTTGCATCCCCCTTATCAGGGGGAAATCCAGAAAATTCTCTGTTGTTATTTCTCTCGCTACTCGCTACTTGATGCTCGCCACTATTGGCGGTTGCTGCATATACAACCTGATAGATCCCGAGATTCGTCCATGCAAATACGAATATCAGGAAAACAGCGATTGACTTTAACAAAGAAGGTTTGAAAATATCCTTATGAAAACCGATCTTCATTAACCCTCCTAATACTGTTTCTATAAATGAACAATACGTTTGATGTAAATAAAATTCTTTTATAGGTCGTTGAATACGCATCCTCATTCCATGAGCCGTCCGAGTTCTGCTTGATAACAAGATAGGAAAGGGCGTTGCTGATCGTGGAGAAGTTGGAGTAGTTCACGGACTTCAGGGCCTGAAGGGCGAGGAGGGTGTCGAGATTGTTTATACCGTAACCTTCATAGCCTCCCCATACCCCGCTTGCATTGTCTATATACGATACAAGCAACCCTTCATCGCTACCGCCTGACAAAAGTGTAAACATGCGTTCGGAAAGATAATCCGTGGTGCTGATAGATTGACCCTGTAGCCATGAAACGGCATTGGAATAAAACGTCGTGTTCGTCTGCCCCAATGCTTGTAATGTATCTATCACTGCTACTGTCGTGCGGGTAATATCGGTTGTGGAGGTAATATTGCCGAGAGAGCCATCGGGATTTGCCTGGGTTCCCAGCCATGAAAGACCGCCGTTGATTAGAGTAGACTGTGCATGAGCAGAAAAGGCAGACGACAAAGAAATAATTATTGCCAACAATAATCCCTTTCTCACAATTCCTCCTCATAGAACAACAATAAGCATGGTATCATTTAAGTACCTTCATTTTATTCCTCATTTCACAATCAGTCCAATGCAGTAGTTTAACAAATAAACCATTCCTACAACGAAAGGGCCGATAATGAAGCCATTTACTATTGCAAGCAAAGCTTCACGATTGACTAACATACCTTTCGCATCGTTTATTATAATTTTGTCTTTGTGTTTTTCTTTAATATAATTTAGTATTTCATCATTGTGAGAATAGGCTGTATTGATTCGGATTACTTTATTCTCGTTCGTTCTGATTTTTATATTAACCCAAACAACTTTGGCAGGTTTTTCCTCGAAAACTGACCGAACGTTTTCACGTATATCTTGAGTGAGATATTTTGGGTATATATGGATTTCCTTAACTCCGCTCCACAAAGTTTCTTTTGCATAAAGCCAATTCAACGCCATTATCTTGTCTTCAAAAATAATGACTGTGTCTCCAACATATTTTGTTTGGAGTACTACTTGGAACACTAAGAAACAACAGAAATAAAGAACTCCGAATAAAAGCATTGTTCTTATGGAATGAGAATTGCCAATGATGACTTCTAACACTATAAACCATATAATAGTTTCAATTATGGCAATAAATCCAGTATATTTTGATTTATTACCATATAAAGTTAAAATGCTTGCCTTGTCTATCTTTGAAATTATTAATGCTTTATCAATTTTATTTACACTATCGACTGGAGCATTTGTGTTCCCAATGAATTTAAACAAATTCTTTGTCCATATAATCAAATTCAAAGAAATCTCCTCATTATCTATTATCAATTATTTTCATTGTGAACATCCGGCATCGCTTTTGTGCTTAGATTGAGCTTTAAATTCTATTAGCAATAATATCATCCATAAACCAAGTATTATGCAATATCCTGTAAGCGCCCGATAGATTCCGAGTATGACCAGTACAATCCATAATCCTGAATAGTTTAATATTTTTTTAGTTAATACTTTGTTCTCAAAAATGATTTTAAGAACGGACATTACTTGTTGCCAATCCTGAGCCACTTTCACTATTATAAAAACCAGGTATATGGCTGCTATAAGAAACCATAACACGTCTGTTGCAAGCTTAGTCGTAATATTGATGCTATATGCAAGATCTATATAAAGGATAATCAAAATTATACTTTTAAAATGATTTGCAAATCTTTTTTTCAATAGTTTGTCCGTTACTTTATCTTTTAGGGGGTTAACAAATAGTCTTATAGAAACTAAGTACATTATAAATGCTAACTGAAATAATAAATACTTATAAAATGATTCTGATGATATTAATGGTTGTGTCATTGTGAATGGTATTTTTGTCTATTCATTAACTTTTCTGAATACATGCTTCTGTAAAATCTTTACCTGCACTTACAGCTTCCATTATACGAAGGAGAAATTCGACCTGTGTAGGAATTATCTCGGTCATACCAATATTAATACTGATAGCAACTTCTGCTATAATTTTTATTATATTTAACACGCATATTTTTTCCGCTGTAGTTGCAGAGATCATTAACCATCTGATAAAGACATAATAAAGTGGTAGCAGAGATATTAAAAGGGCGCCAATAACCGGAATCAGAATTCCACCAGAAAGACCAATGGCTACAAGTAAGCCTATAAATACAAGTGATGTTATTATTATCGCACCACCTAGCCCTCCGCTAATCATATATGCGCCGGCTCCTGTTGATGGGTCTATTATGATATACCCTACTCCAGTCCAGCCATTGTAGGTTATCTGAGTCTTTGAAACTGTTACCGTCTTGCCTGCATTTACCGCATTCTGAATATCTGCTATTACATCTGAGGGAAGCTGAAGTTGCGGTAATACAGTAGAGATGTTTGACTGATTTACAGTGTATATCGGTATACCTTGATCGTTTGCTGTTTGTATTGCTTTTATTGCCGATATGCCTTTTACAGGGTTGCTTGGCGTGGAAAGCAATTGTTCTGGTACACTACTTTCTAATAGTGAAGAGTTTTGTCCACTTGTAAGCATATATTGAACAACATTATTGCTATTCCCATCTACAGCCTCTGTAAGCTCCAAGTTTCTTTGCACATCCATCTTTAGTCCAGCCGGACTTATACTCGTTGCTACACCAAACATATAGCTTACGTTCATCGTAACTGAGAATACCGCTTCTGACGGTACCCTTGCTATTACCACACTCATTATCTTCGCTTGCATTTGATCCATGATATCATATTCGGCGTAATATGAAACAGCTGTTGTATAAAGTAGGTTTCCAAGAATATCATCTCTCGTCATACCAGTAAAATCCTGCGCTTGTAATTTTGATTGAATAGCACTTAGTGCGTTTTTCAGATTGAGTACCGTTTGTGATGATACACCACCAGCGTCTATTCCTATCCCGTAATACTCACCCGCTGTCAGGTTTGTTGTAGAGGTATCAGCATATTGGTTTGCATAAGTAAAGGTCATGGTCAGAGTTTCAGAACCTCCTAATCCTATAGAGCTACCTGTTGCTACTACCTGCCCATCGACTATTAATTGTGGCACCATGTTGATTAAATATGCGGGTAATGAAGTTGGTAGGGAACTGATAGTTATGGAACTGCCTGTGGGTATATATGACTCGATTACTGTTTCATCCGCACTGATTGCAGGCACATAGCTTAATGTGAGTCTTTTCCCTGCTATCTGTGCCAAACTTACTGTATAGTTTATATCGGTCTGTAATGTCTGCGGGTTGATTATCTGGAATGAGATTTTGTATCTTAAAGTATCAGGTACTTCTGAAGCCTCCCAGCCTTTTGCCAATACCTGATATTGCAGCGTACCGAGCAGGTATGGGAAGTTTTGCTGAATGATTTGCTTTTTGCCGATTACATCTCCTACCGTTGCATTGGGGTTTGTCTGAGAAATGTAGTTTGCTACCTGTGCCTGATAATTTGCTATGGTCTGGGATATGTATGCCACATTAATGTTTGTTACATACCCTTGTTGTGTATTTATTGTAGCTGTGGAGGTAATCTGGTTTAAGAAACTTTGAGAATCAAACGGCACTGCTTGTGTGATATTCATTCCTTGTGTATAGGTATACTGCTTATAGCTTGCATCCAGGGGTATCCATTCATTGCCGGGACCATTGCGTGCTCCTCTTGATGGAAAGTAATTCACATAAGCTTCGACCCATGCATGCTCAATCTTTGCCGCTACTATCTTACCGCCAGCCACTTCACCAGTTATAGGTATGCCGCCTTGAGCCATCAGCTCTAATGCTGACTTTGCATCTGTGAATCCGCCTACCCAGTTCATGATCTGATTTATGGGTAACTGTATTGTGCCATAAACGTAGCGGGCAGGAATGTTGGAGGCGCGGAGTAATGCTATGAGTAAAGACGCTGTGTCCATGTCATTACACTGCATGGTCTGGAGGCATAAGTCCGCGCCTTGAATTGAGCCGTAGGTTGGGACATACTCTACGTTGTTGTAGACCCAGTTATAGATGTTTACTGCGTTGTATCTAAGCTCTTTTGCCTTTGCAAGGATTGCCGGGGTAAACTGGACTTCTACTGTGGATGTTAGGTCTGCGGCCGTCGGGGGCGGGATGGTCTGGACAAGTGCGGATGATAAGAGATTATCTGTTGTGAGACTGGCGAGTTGGATGGGGAGTTGACCTACCTCCTCACTTTCCCCAATTTCAGTATCATCTTTTTGTTCGACCGCTGCCCGATGCTGGTTATTATAATTCATCCTCGGTTCCCGCCATGCTGGTCCTGCCCCGTTAGAAAATGCGGTTGATTGTGCTATTGCTTGATCCGGAGATTCCAATTTCGTAAAGGTCAATCTTCTAACGGGGTGAACCATCCTGTGAGGGAGCTTGTTCGGGTTGAATTTAATATGCCTTTGTGGCGGCTTGATCTTATCGAGGAATGCCTTGAGCTTTCTCGTCCGTGTCGTGAACTGAGTATTTGTCTTCGCAGTATTTATTGAATCAAGCTCTGATTTGAGCTGCGCATAGTTCTTTTCATATTTGCGTTCGAATGCTTTCTGCCGCTGCTGGATTACAGCCGGCAGACCCTTTATTCGCTGCTCGGTTTGTTTGAACTGTTGTCGTATGCTTACATCAGCTTTATCAAGCTCGGTGCGTTCTTGTTTTAATTCCGTCTGGATTCCCGATGTCTCGGGAATGACAGAGGGGGAAGGCTGTATTCCTGCCGAAGTTGATCCCGCTGAAAGCGGGGAGGGAATGGACGTGGAAGGCTTGCTGATTGTTTCGCGTATCCTTTCTAATGCCTTTTCTAATTCCTTATCAGGAAAACTGGATTCCCGATTTCTCGGGAATGACGAAGAAGAAGGTTTACTCTCGCTATTCGCTACTTGATGCTCGCCACTGTTGGTGGTTGCCGCATACACGACCTGATAAATCCCGAGATTTGTCCATGCAAATATGAATACCAGAAAAACAGCAGTTGACTTTAACAAAGAAGGTTTGAAAATATCCTTATTAGAACCGATCTTCATTAACCCTCCGTATTTTTGAATTAATTAACGAACGGCATGTGTAAAGTCAAGAAATCGTTTTAAGGGCTGTTGAATACGCATCCTCATTCCATGAGCCGTCCGAGTTCTTCTTGATAACAAGATAGGAAAGGGCGTTGCTGATCGTGGAGAAGTTGGAGTAGTTCACGGACTTCAGGGCCTGAAGGGCGAGGAGGGTGTCGAGAGTATCACTTGAAAACAATTCCCCTATTCCCCATCCATTATCGGAATTCATATAGACGGTTAAGGTATTTACAGGCGTAGTAACACTTAATCCATCATTACTTAAAAAAATCGTTTCTCTTGCTATGTCATCTGTTGATGTTGCAGTATAAGACGATACCCAGTTTACTCCCTCTGTATAACTTGTTCCAGTATACTCAAGATATCTCAAAGTATCCATTACCTCTGTTGTATTGATCAAAGTTAAATTGCTTTGCAATCCCCAGCTACCATCAGGGTTCTGATTATTACTCAACCATAAAAGACCATTGGTTATTGCACTAGATTGAGCATAGGCAGTATTAACATTCAAGGAAGACAAAAAGATTAAGAATACAAAAATCGACAAACCTTTTGTTATTAATATATGTTTTTTCATACCCTCACACTCATTCATATACCAGCCTATTTAGTCGAACCATTTTGGTCCACCAATAAACCATGTTGCTTTATTATCTTTCACTACCTTTACAATCCATACAAACAACATTCCTCCAACAGACAGAAACCACCATTCATAAAGATTGAAATGAATTAATATTATTCCGATTACCCAAAGGAATAAGACAACAGTTAATATTATCTTATTGGTCTTCATCATTAAAAAAAGCATATTTAAAAATGATAAAACCTTTTTTTCAACGATTAGGGTAATTAACGTTATGATGATACCTATAACACAGGATATAATTCCTGTTATGACACTTCCTTTAAAAGAAATTCCCTTAGGTCTCATCACCACAAAATTTAATCCTAAGACAGCAAAAGCCATTAATACTCCAAACGCACCTTTAAGTTTTTTCTCGATTTCTTTTGATTCTAAAATTAGATAAATAATAATAAGAAACAATATTACGGTTTGGACTAGAATAAGAATCGATTGATGGTTCATATTAACACCTTTTTTTTCATTGACTTGTACCAAAACACTTATACCCTATTTCTGGGAGATCGAAACCTAACATAATTATTGAGATCATCATGGGTATATATTCGGCAGGAACGATTGCCTCTAACAACGATACGACACTAGGGCCAAGACCCCAAATTTCAAGTAATAACGCAACAACAGCTAAAGTTATTGCAAGTACGCATTCTCTCGCAGCAGGACTTGCCTCAAGTGCTAACCAACCAATAAACGCAAGGTAGACTGGTAACAATAATGCTACAATAGCAAAAACAATAGGTCCTATTGCTATTGACAAAAATAAGAGTGAAAGACCGAGCACAAGCATAAGAGCACCACCCAACCCTCCGCTGATCATATACGCCCCTGCACCGGTTGTAGGATTTATTATGATATACCCTACACCAGTCCAGCCATTGTAGGTTATCTGAGTCTTTGAAACTGTTACCGCCTCGCCCGCATTCACCGCATTCTGAATATCTGAAATTACATCTGAGGGAAGCTGGAGTTGTGGTAATACAGTAGAGATGTTTGATTGATTTACTGTGTATATCGGTATGCCTTGATCGTTGGCTATTTGTATTGCCTTTATTGCCGATATGCCTTTTACAGGATTGGTTGGTGTAGAAAATATGCGTTCCGGTACACTATTTTCCAAAGCCGAGGAATTCATACCGCTTGTCAGCATGTATTGGAGTATACTCTTATTGTTTCCTTCTGTAGCTTCTGTAAGCTCTAAGTTCCTCTGCACATCCATCTTAAGCCCGGCTATACTTATATTTGTTGCTACACCAAACATATAGTTTACGTTCATTGAAACTGAAAAGATCGCATCCGAAGGGATCCTCGCTATTACTACCCCCATCATCTTTGCTTGCATCTGATCCATCATATCATATTCGGCGTAATATGAAACAGCTGTTGTATAAAGTAGACTCCCAAAAACATCATCCTTTGTCATGCCGGTAAAGTCTTGTGATTGTAATCTCGTTTGAATGGTACTTAGTGCGTTTTTCAGATTGAGTACCGTTTGAGCGGTTGACTTTAACAAAGAAGGTTTAAAAATATCCTTATGAGAACCGATCTTCATTAACCCTCCGTATTTATCTTTTCTAACGAATCAAATTTATAAAAGCAAGAAATTTTATCTCTCAAACTACAGATTCAGTATCTTCTTTAAGATATAATCTACCTTTCGTATCACTTCCTCGTCTACACTTCCCCACCTTTTTAGAAATCGGTAAACAGAAATAGATTTTATTTGATCACATCGTATAATCGAATCATGTTTTATGCCGCCCTCTGGTGGTGATATAAGAACGTGCAATCTGAATATCTTGTCTTTTCTGATAGTTGTAATCGGACATACAACAATCAGTCCCCACGGACTCTCGTTCAGTTCATCTACGGAAACTACAAGTGCCGGATGCTGGTCTTTTATCTCAGAACCTATTGAAGGATTAAAATTGACCAACCATATCTCACCCCTTCGGGGAATTTCTTTATTTTGAAAAACCATCTTTTATGGTCTTTTCAAAGATCGTTCTTAATTTTAATTCTTTTTTATTGAGCAAAACTTTAGCTTCACTGTCAAAGCCTTCCCAAAAAGATTTCTCATATTCCTTGACCAGCTTGTCGAGTAAATTCGTTATACTCACTTTCTCTATTCCAGAGATCTTTTTGAGCTTTTCCCGTGTTTGCTCATAAACCCTCACTGTTGTTGTTTGCATAGCGCCTCCTTATATCTATTTATCTACAAATATACTAATATTCGTTAATTTTGTCAAACAGCATCCTCATTCCATGAGCCGTCTGCAGATTGGGTAGCTGTTATATAGTTCATTGCGTTCTGTAGGGGCAGGGCAGTGCCTTGCCCTGATCCCATTAATGAAAGAAACGATAAGGCAGTCTCATATACTGTGGACGGACTTGAACCGAATCCACCATCAGAGTTCTGATGGGCTACAAGATAATTCATGGCGTTGTTAAGGACTGTTGCAATTGAGCTTGTTCTTGCAAACTGCTCAAGCGTGTACGAAACCATCGCTGTCATATACACATTGCTGTCGTCCCCTGCATAAAACCCCCATCCACCGTCTGTGTTCTGGTTGGTAACAAGATATAAAACCGCATTGCTGATTGAGGTCTGGTTTGAGTAGTTGACCGCCTTCAACGCAGAGAGGGCAAGGGCGGTGTCGAGGGTATCGGTTGAGAAGAATTGCCCTATTCCCCATCCATTGTCGAGGTTCTGATATGACAATAAATTACTTAATTGCCTGTAGAGCTTAATAAGGCAATACTTCGGGAAATACGATCAACATTATATAAGGGCTGTGATGTAATCCAATTGATGCCGTTGGTGTAATCAGTATATTTTTGTCCAAAATAATTGAAAGTGGTCAATACTTCGTCTGTAGCATAATATTCAGCTACTATACTGCTTGACCAGCTTCCCTCTGTTAACTGAGAAGCTTGGAGATAATTAAGACCGTTGTTTATAGCCCCTTGCTGGGCATTTGCTGATACAGGTAACAAAAAGAACAAAGCAAATAATGACAAACAGCTTTTTGCTCTAATCATGCCTGTCCTTCCTTTGGTGCTAAGTAAAAGAAATTTCCTTTCTTATCCCATTTAACATCCCAATTATCCCAGCTCCCTACAGTATATCTCTTCTTTAATTCGTTGTTCATCGCCTGAAATATCTCGAAGCCTTTGATGATTTTTTGTCTGAATCTCTCGCCTTCCCATGGATGTCCTTTAATGCTCATCCATAAATATTTTTTATTGAATCTTATCGCAGCGCGAAAATACTGCACTCCGCTAATGAATTCCTTCAGTGTTTTGTTTATTTCAAAACACTCCGTTTCGGGAATTTCTCTTTTTCCGATTTCTATGTTTAACCCAATATCAATATCGTATGGTCCGCTTACTAAGGAAAAGATTTCTACGCGGCTTAATTCTGTATTCTCATACATCGATGCAAGCTTACTGAAATCAAAACTCGGGGGTACATATTGCCCGGATTGTTGCTGTAACCACATATTATCCGAACCAGAAGAACGAAACTCAAAAAGAGGTATACTCAATGGAGCAACTATTCTTGCTGCGATAAATATATCCTCCCAATAACTGTATAAAAAACTATATCGCCCTATACTTTTCCATAAGCCTAATTTATTCTTTTCGTCAAACTCCATCTTTTTATATGTTGCAAGGTTAATAAAATCCTTCCTTGAAAATGTAGCTTTTCGCCATAGTGCCCCTACAAGCAGAAGCAGTATTAGCAATACAATCATGAAGATTAAAAAATTAATTTGTAATGGCTTTTTCAGGTAGAGAATATCCTTAGTAAGGATAAACAGAAAAACCATATTCATAGGAACTAAGAAAAGTATCCCTAATTGCAAAAATTGAAGGTAGCCAGACTTTATAAATAATTTATGTTGCATAGATATGCGCTAATTCCTTTTCTTCATTTTGCGTATAATATCTGCGCTCATATTGTAACGAATCTGTTTTAATATAATACATCAAGACAGTTTCGAAGATTTGGATAATTGTAGATGTAATATGAATGCCCTTAACAAGTCTCTCATTTTTTATTCCCCGTTTTCAATTAAGCTATACTGCATCAGCTACTACTTGTTACCTTTTAATTCTTTTATTATTTCTGGATTTGGCTTTTGACATGCCAAGTCTTTCACGAATACTTCGCCATTTATAAGTCCATATTTTAGTGCTTTACTCTCTATTTCTTTAATAGCTTGTTTGTCTTTTTCGAATTTTATTAGATCTTCTTTCATATGTTTAAGCCATTCTTCTTTATTTTTATATATACCTTGCTTTACCCATAATTCTTCAAAATCCTTCTTTTGTAACTCGCTGTTCTCTAAATGTTCACGATCGTACTTCATATATTCATCAATTCTTTTTAAAATATATGGTATCGACACTACATTACTATCATCGCCGCTAATTTCTCCTTCTCCTGGTTCTACTTTACTGCTTATTTTCCATACCCCAGAATCTTTAAATAAATTTAATGTAGCGGTTTTCACATTATGTTGTTCGCAAAATGGATCGTACCAGTTCCATTCTCCTATAATAAAATATGTGACATCGCATGAGGCTTTATTTTTCTCTTCTTTGCAATTACTAATTTTCAGGGGTAATGATGGATATAGTGATGCATCTAAACTAAAATTGGTATTAAATTTCTTTGTATGTAACATCAACATAAGAGGGTTGCCACGACAAGCTACATCTGGTTTACGTGCGTTGCAGCACCAGCATGAATTCATAATTAATTCATAATATCTCTCTATTACCTGCTTGGGACTAAGTTTATCAGCTTTAGAAATATTGGGCAGTAACAGAATAAATAGTAAAGAAACAAGTGTAAAATATTTATTCATAATTTATTTCACCTGACACTGATTTGAATTATCTAATAGATTGTCTATACCAATAAATGTAACTGATTTTCCACTTGCGCTTATTACATCATTGATAGTTCTTATAGTTACCATTTTAGTTGGATGGTCAATTAAGAAACCACTGGAGCCCATTACAATTGCCATATAATCCTCTCCCCTATAAGGATATGAGATTCTGGAGTTCCTTTCCCTCGGACACCCGGCAAAGCTGGGTCTAGAAGGGCAGGATGAGGTCTGCCATAATGCATTCCCGGCTCTTTCCACACGGGCTTTGCCCTGTTAGAAGATGTGGTTAATTTAACTATTTGCTTCATATGAAAATCCTGTTTTGTATCCGGTTGGTTACAAGATATAAAACCGCATTGCTGATCGTGGTCTGGTTGGAGTAATTAACCGCCTTCAACGCATCGAGGGCAAGGGTGGTATCAAGGGTATCGGTTGAGAAGAATTGCCCTATTCCCCATCCATTGTCGAGGTTCTGATAT
>JAMCPX010000055.1 GCA_023382265.1 Deltaproteobacteria bacterium
TGAAATCTTTGGTATGAAAGTATATATCAAGAACAAGAAAGGAGAGCTTATTACCCAACCCCATGATTAGATTTCTGGATGACAAGATGATACCTATTTCGGTTAGATTTTTACATGACTTGACAGGCATACCCCTGTCCCCCATGCGCGTACCTGAAGCAGGTTTTGCATCTTTGTTATACTTTCCGCTCAGGAAACCGCCTGAAAGCGGACTCCACGGCAATATGCCTATCCCCTTGTTCAGACACAACGGCACTATCTCATGCTCTATATCCCTGCACAGCAAACTGTAGTGCATCTGGGCTGTCTGGAACCTCGCTATGGACAGCCTTTCTGATATGCCGATACCGAGTGCAGCCTGCCATGCCGCATAGTTTGAAAACCCTATGTACCGTACCTTTCCGGCGCTTACAAGCCCTTCTAGTGCCGTGATCGTTTCTTCAAGCGGGGTAAATGCATCCCAGCCGTGTACCTGATACAGATCTATATAATCCGTGCCCAGCCGCTTAAGGCTCTTATCGACTGCATCAAATATATGCCTCCTGCTCAATCCCGCATCGTTATGACCGGCACCCACCCGACCCCTTACCTTTGTAGCCAGAACCACATCCTGCCTTCTTGCTCCGAGTGCTTTACCAAGTATTTCTTCCGATTGTCCTGCACTATAAACATCTGCTGTATCAAAAAAGTTTATGCCGTGATCTATAACAGTATGTACCATCTCATTGGCAAGCTTCTGATCGACACCAGCGAGCTTCCATTGACTCTGGCCGAATGTCATAGTTCCAAAACAAAGTCTGGAAACTATTAACCCCGTGCTTCCAAGATTTGTATATTCCATTTCCATAGAGTCCTCCTTTACCTAACATAATATAATAGGGCAATCGTATTAAGCAAGGGAATGGATAACTCTAACGATATAAAATAGTTGCAGACAAATTATTTAAAATATGGACAACTGTTACCCGTTATCATTTCTTCCTCTATGCTCCACTTGATGCAGGACTTGTAATTCTCCAAACGATGCTGGCGGTAAAGCAATGAATGGACTTGAAGTCAGTACATGAAGCTTGAGAAGTGAACAAAGTTTACAAGCGGAGACCACCATATACCAAAAAGGAGCGTTGGTATAAGAACACTTATTATAATGACGGCGGGCAGCATACCCACCTTGATCTTTTGTACATTATCCGGCTGAGTTTCAAAATACATTTTCTTTATAACCCGTGCATAATAGTAGAGTGATATTACGGTATTGATCACTGCCAGTATAACAAGCCAGTAGAGTCCCTTGTCGATTGCAGCAAGGAACACAACCACCTTTCCCGTAAACCCTGCAAATGGAGGAAGACCTGTTAAAGAAAAAAGAAAAACGGTCATCGCGGCAGCAAGTGCAGGCGATGTCCATGACAAGCCTTTATAATCGTTTATATTCTCGGAATGGATACTATTCTCTACAAGCATGACAACAACAAAAGCGCCTATGTTCATAAAGAAATAAACCGCAAGATAAAGCAGCACAGATGAGATAGCTTCATTTGATATAACCGAAAGACCCACAAGCATGTAACCTGCATGCGATATACTTGAATACGCAAGCATCCTTTTAATGTTATCCTGGGCAATAGCTATAATATTTCCTACCGTCATTGTAACAGCAGAGGCTATAGCTATGATTAATAGCCATTTTATGGGAGTCACATTAACATAGTACTGTGTCATACTTACAGTACTTATGTATGCTGTGTAAAAGAATCGTAATAGTACTGCAAAACCTGCTGCCTTAGAACCAACCGTAAGCAATGCTGTAACAGGTATCGGCGCGCCTTCGTATACGTCAGGGGCCCACATGTGTAGGGGAACCATTGCTATTTTAAAACCAAAGCCCGTAAGTATAAATATGGTTGCTATGTAAAGTGTTATGGCAGGGAAATTGTTATTTTGGAATGCCGTTACAATCACCTTTAAATCAAGGGTCCGTGTAAGCCCAAACAACAGTGACATGCCGTAAAGCATAAATGCAGACGCTATGGAACCATATATGATATACTTAAGCCCTGCTTCTTTGGATCTCCTTGAGCCATGGGTGTATGAAACAAGCAGATATGACATTATGCTTAAAAGTTCCATCGATAGGTATATCATGATCAGGTTCATTGAGCTTGCCATCATCGACATTCCTATTGCAAACCCAGACAAAATTGACACAAACTCCCATTTTCCTTTTGAATCTTCCAATTCCCTTGAGCTGAATGACATAAGTAATATGTACACAACAGAGCCATAAGCAATCAGCCTGAAGAACAAACTAAAAGGGTCTATTGCGATCATACCATAGAAAGCGGTATTCATGGTATACCTTAGATATAAAACCACAGTAGCAGTAATAGAGCCCAGCATCCCGATAATACCTACATAAAAAGCGCCCTTGTTATTCGTCCCCTTCATAATCACGGCAGCAATTAATGCAATCAACGCTGTAATCGTTGCGATTATTTCAGGTGTTATTAAAAATAGTGATCTGGCAATTATACCCGGCATAATGTTCTCAATGTCCTACCATCGTAAGCAGTCTGGTTAATGAGGCGTTAACAAGATGGAAGAATGGTAAAGGATAGATGCCAAGAAAGATCGTAACCAATGCAAGAGGTATGAGTGTGAATAGCTCTCTACCGTTTATATCTGCTATACCCTTATACTTTTCGTTGGCAGGTCCGAAGAAAACCCGTTGATATGCCCATAGGAAATAACCTGCCGTGAATATTACGCCGAGTGCAGAGATTATAACTATAACGGGGTATGCTTTGAATGTACCAAGAAATACCAACGCCTCACCGATAAAACCACTCAATCCAGGCAAACCAAGAGATGCCATAAATGCAAGGCTGGTTATACCGGCATAGACAGGCATGTAAGATGCCAGACCGCCAAATCCATCAAGGTCCCTGTGATGTGCCCTGTCATAGACTACACCTACAAGCAAGAACAACATCCCTGTAATGGTTCCGTGATTGAACATCTGCATAAGTGCACCGTTAAAGCCGATGAGCGTTAAAGAAGATAAGCCAAGCATAACATAGCCCATGTGGCTTACCGACGAGTACGCAATCATCTTTTTGAAATCCGTTTGTGCCATTGCGACAAGCGCACCGTAAACTATGTTGATCAATCCAAGAATGGCAAGCGGGAATGCTGTGTAAATGGCCATATCCGGAAGCAGTGGATAGCTTATTCTCATAATACCGTATGCACCCATCTTAAGTAATACACCGGCAAGTATAACGCTTATTGCAGTAGGGGCTTCAACATGTGCATCAGGAAGCCATGTATGAAACGGGAATACAGGTACCTTTATGGCAAAGGCGATAAATAGGGCTATATACATTGCAAGCCTTACCCAGAACTGCTTTATAAACGCAGTCTGATTAGACTGGTTCATTAATGTTACGATGCTGAATGTGTGTTTGCCTGTAGCTGGATCGATGCTGTTAAAATAAAATACAAGTATAACTACAAGCATGAGCACACTGCCCGCGAGCGTATACAGGAAAAACTTTATAGCAGCATACTCCCTTCTTGGGCCTCCCCATATCCCGATAAGAAAATACATTGGGAAAAGCATCAGTTCCCAGAAAACATAGAACAGGAAAAAATCCAATGCGAGGAAAACTCCAAACATCGCGGTTACAAGTAAAAGATAAAGTGCGAAATATGCTTTATGTGCCTTATTTATGTTCCATGATGCAAATACGGATAAAAAGCCTAACAACCCGGTAAGTATAACCATCACGGCACTTATACCGTCTACACCGAGGAAATAGTGTATATTAAATGCCGGGATCCATTGATACTGCTCTACGAACTGGAAACCGGACGCCGACTGATCCATTGCTGCATACATATAAAGCGAAAGCGCCATAGGAATAAAGGTAAAAACAACTGCTGTCCATCTTATCCATGAAACTTTATCCTTTGGCATAAGCAAAATAAGTACAAAACCTATCATCGGTGTAAATATTATCCAGCTTAAAAGATTGCTAATCATCTCCTGTTCCTCCTATAACAAAACGATTGCAAGTAGTATTGCAAGACCTATAATCGCATACATAACATAGCTCTGCACAAACCCTGTTTGTATACGTCTTAATGTACTCCCTGCGCTAACTATCCCATCACCAACAGCATTTACGGCACCGTCTACAACGATCCTGTCAAATGCACCTTCAAAATCGGAAAGTCTTTTCCCGAATCTTGCGACTCCATTAACTGATCCGTCGATTACTCTGTTGTCAAACCTTAAAAGTAAACCCTTAAAATACATCAACGGCTCAATCACATACTTGAAATAAAATTCATCCACATAATACTTGTTGAGTAACCAAGCATAAACCGTTTTAAACCTATCTGCCAAAGCAGCAGGCATATCAGGGTTTACAACGTACATGTAATAACCAATACCAATGCCGGTAAATGCCATAACAACTGAAACTACCATTAATGTCCATTCAAGACCTATGGAACCTTCCGGCAGTTTCACACCCGATGCGAAAACGGGTCCAAGAAATTGTGCAAATAGATTATTAACCCCGAAAATCTCCGGCATACCTATATACCCGCCGATAACGGACAGAATAGCAAGTACGATAAGCGGTATCGTCATTGTCTTTGGAGATTCATGCACATGTTCGCTGGTATGCTGATCCATTCTTGGCTTACCAAAGAATGTCAAGATAACAAGCCTTGTCATGTAAAATGCAGTAAGTACTGCACCGAGTACGCCGAGCGTCCATACAAAAGGACCGCCGTATGGACTTATATAAGCATTGTAAAGGATATCATCTTTACTAAAGAACCCTGCAAAACCCGGCACACCGGAAATAGCAAGATATGCCACAATAAAAGTAGCTGCTGTTATAGGCAGTTTTTTTGCAAGCCCGCCCATTTTTCTTATATCCTGCTCACCCGACATTGCATGGATTACGCTACCTGAACCCAGGAATAACAATGCCTTAAAAAAGGCATGCGTCATAAGATGGAATATCCCGGATGCAAAAGCGCCAACCCCAACACCAATAAACATATAACCGAGCTGACTCACTGTTGAATATGCAAGAACCTTTTTAATATCGTTCTGCACGAGTCCAATGGTTGCTGCAAAAAAAGCAGTAAGAGCCCCAACAATTGCAATAACCCTTAATGCATCGGGGGCAAGGCTGTAAAGAAAATTCATCCTTGCGATCATATAAACACCTGCTGTAACCATTGTAGCTGCGTGGATTAAAGCACTGACAGGCGTTGGACCCGCCATTGCATCAGGAAGCCATACATATAGTGGAATCTGCGCCGACTTGCCTGTAGCTCCAACAAAAAGTAATAGCCCCACTGCTGTAAGTACAGCAGGCGGCATTAACATTATGTTGGATTTTATAACCCCAAAGTCAAGCGACCATACGCCGGTCTTTGAACCCATTACAGTGAAAAGGAGTAAAAACCCCGTTAAAAAGCCAAAATCACCTATTCTATTAACAACAAATGCCTTCATCCCTGCTTTAGCATTTTCAAGCTTCTCAAACCAAAATCCTATCAGGAGGTATGAACAAAGTCCCACCCCTTCCCATCCAACAAACATGAGTAAAATGCTGTTCGAAAGCACGAGTAAAAGCATCGAGAAGGCAAAGAGGTTGAGAAACCCAAAATACCTTGAAAACCTCTTATCCCCATGCATGTACCCTACAGAATATAAATGAATTACAGAACTAACCCCGCTTACAATAAGGATCATTACAATTGAGAGTTGATCTACAAGAAAGGACAACCCTACACCGAAACTGCCTACGTGTATCCATTGATAAACACTATCTATAAAATGACGGTTTCCCGGCGGCAGAGATATTAAATGAACGTAAACAATTACTGATAAAATAAATGATAGAGTGATTGATCCAACCGCTAAAATGCTTACCATGGATCTGTTAAGTCTTGATCCGATAAGCAGGTTTATTACAGCTCCGATTAAGGGTAATACCGGAATCAGCCATATATAGTTTTCTATGAATAAATATCTCATATCAACCCTTCAATGTGTCCTCTTTATCAAGATCAATAGTTTTTGTGGCTTTATAAATGGTTATTACGATGGCAAGTGCAACAGCAACCTCGGTTGCAGCTACGACTATGGAAAACAATGCGAAAATCTGACCGCTGATCCCACGCTCTATGAATTTTGAAAAGGCAACAAGGTTAATATTGGCAGCATTAAGCATGAGCTCTATGCCCATTAAGACAGCTATTGCATTTTTCCTTGTAATAACTCCAAATACACCAATTGCAAAAAGCAGCCCTGAAAGGATAAGGTAATGATTTACATCAGGGTATGATAAAAAGCTCATTGATCTTTTCTCCTTATTTCTGACCTTATAAGAGATGCAGCCCCGATCATGCCAAGCACAAGCATAATGGATGCAAGTTCAAAAGGCAAAATGTATGTTGTGAGGAACTGTGTACCTATAATTTGGGTTGTTGGAACATCGGGTTTATAGCCCATATTCAACCATGGTGACGGTTTTATCGCATAATAAATGAGTGTGAATGTGATAATAGCGCTGATCGTTCCCATCACTACCGTCCCGGTTCTGTTAAAGATATCAGCACTGTAAGAACGCTGTGTTAACATAACACCAAACACTATAAGAATAAGAATACCCCCTATATAGATTAAGACCTGGGTAACCCCTAAAAAATCCGCACCGAGCAATACGTATATGCCTGCAACGCCAAAAAGTGTAAAAAATAATGCAAAAGCGGATTTTACAATATTATTAAATAATACCACGAGTAAGGCAGAGCCTATTATGAGAGATGCGAAAACATAAAAAAGGATTGAATATACTGTATAGCTGTCCATTATTTTTTCACCGGTTCCTTTCCCCCGTGTCCGTCCGGAGCCATTTCCGGTATACCTGTCTTTACCGCTGCATTTACGTTTGTTGCCGATAATGGGTCTCCCTGAATTACTGCATCAGCGGCAGCAGCTGTGGCGGGTTTAACTTCTACTGATACGCTCACTTCTGCAAGCTCGCCGAGCCCAAAATGCGTCACAAGTTCATCTCTTGAAAAAGCTGAAAACTCATAATCCTTATTAAAGTAAAGGCACTTTTCTACCGGGCAAGCTTCCACGCATAGACCGCAATATATGCATCTCGCGTTATCTATATCAAATATAACCGGTCTAAGCTTTTTGTTTGCATCACGTACCGTTTTTAAAAATATTGCATCCACAGGACAGATCCGTACACACGCTGTACAGCCGGTACAGATATTTATATCAACAAACAATTTGCCTCTGAATCTATCATAAGGTTCTCTCCGAACCTCAGGGTATTGTTGTGTAACCTCTGTCTTTGAATTAACCCCGTATTTTATAGTAACACCCATACCCGTGAATACGGACTTCACAGCGGATGTTATTTTTTTAAAGTATTCCTTAAAACCTTTTAACACTGCATCTCCATTAATGGATAAACAATCCTCTGAATATGTCATAAATACCTTTGCCGTTGAATAGAGCAACCCAGACGCTTGAGCCTATAAGATTAAAAAAAGCTATAGGTGTAAGATACTTCCAGCTCATTTCCATAAGTTGATCAACCCTTAACCTTGGAAGCGTCCATCTTATCCACATCATAACGTATATCAAAACAAAAATCTTTATCATGAAAACCACTATTTCAATCGCCTGCCGCAGCCATGTATTTATGTGAAGCCCCGCTATAAACGGTATCTGCCATCCGCCGAGAAATACGGTCACTGCTATAGCACTTACGATAAACATATCACCATACTCTGCCATAAAATAAAAAGCAAAACGCATGCCTGTGTACTCGGTATGATAGCCGGCAACAAGTTCCGACTCTGCCTCCGGTATATCAAACGGGGTCCTGTTTACCTCTGCTATGGAAGAGATAAAATAAATAAAAAAAGCCAAAAATACAAATGGGTTGTTGAATAAAATCCATCTAAAGATGCCGAGGCCGCCTGATTGATATTCAATGATGCCTCTCATGCTCATTGTGCCTGTTATAATGATCGCCGCGAGCAGCGATAAAACTGTTGGGATCTCATAGCTAACGATCTGGGCAACAGCGCGCATGCCTCCAATCAATGACCATTTGTTGTTCGAGCCCCATGAGCCCATAAGTATTGCCATGGAAACAACAGATGAAATGGCAAGTATATAAAGTATGCCGACATTCATATCAGCCACATAAACATGACTGCTGTACGATAGCGGTACGAATGCAGCAAAAGAAGACGTAAAAACAATGTATGGAGCTATAACAAACAACCATTTATCTGCATAGAATGGGATTATATCTTCCTTTAAAATCAGTTTTACCCCGTCTGCAACGAACTGTAAAAGTCCATAAGGACCAACCCTGTTTGGACCTATTCTTGCCTGAATATCTCCGGCAACTTTTCTTTCAGCATAAGTTGCCAGCCCCTCATACAACAGTACAAACATGAGTATAATAATACTTGCCACAACCATTATACCTATGACAACCAGCAACCTTGTTATTGGCAGCGAGTTTATAAGATGTGAAAAGATATGATTTACGAATTCAATCATCTGTCTATCTCCGGCAGTATAATATCAAGACTCCCGATAAGAGCTACTATGTCAGCTACCATAACACCCTTTGCAAGCAGCGGAAATATGCTAAGATTTGCAAATGACGGCGCACGGATTTTTAATCTATAAGGCTTTATTGAGCCATCACTTATAAGATAAAATCCAAGCTCCCCTCTTGGATTTTCAGCGCGGACATAAACCTCGCCCTGCGGCACCCTCAACACCTTCGGGACCTTTGCCGTAAAATCACCCTGAGGAAGCATATCAAGGCACTGCCCGACTATACGTGCCGACTGCCCCATTTCATAAATTCTCATCATGTACCTATCCCATGAATCGCCTATAGTACCCATTTCGCCTTTCCCGACAGGAACATCAAAATCAAGTTCATTGTATATAAGGTACGGCTCTTCCCTTCTAAGATCCCATTTTATACCAGATGCCCTCAGATTTGGACCGGTAATGCCATATTCAATTGCCTGATCTGTAGTTATTACACCAACATTTGCGAGCCTTTTTACAAATACAGCATTGTATGATAAAACTTCGTTGTATTCTTTTAGCTTTGCAGGAAAATAATCAAGGAATTCTTTTGTTTTCTCTATAAACCCATCCGGGATATCCTTAGAAACACCACCAATCCTTATATAATTATACGTAAGCCTGTTTCCGCAGACCATTTCAAAAAGATCATTAATAAATTCCCTCTCCCTTATTCCATAAAGAAACGGCGTAAATGCACCCATATCAGATGAAAAAGAACCAAACGCTATAAGATGGCTTGAGATCCTATTAAGTTCTGCCATTATTACCCTTATTATCTGCGCCCTTCTCGGGATCTCGATATTTAAAAGTTTCTCAACGGTTAATGCATAAGCAAGGTTACAGTTCATAGATGCAAGGTAATCAAGCCTATCTGTGAACGGCGTAAACTGAGGGAATGTAACCCTTTCAGCTATTTTCTCAAGACCTCTATGAAGATAACCTATATGCGGTGTGGCATGCTCAACGATTTCACCATCGGTCTTCAGTAATAGCCTCAGCACCCCATGCGTGCTTGGATGCTGCGGCCCCATATTTACGTACATGAATCTTTCATCTACCTGCGTCATTTACACATTCCATGTATGGTATCGTTTTGGATAAACATAATCTTTTCGCATCGGATAGCCTTCCCAATCATCCGGTAAAAGGATCCTCCTTAGATCTGAATTCCCGTCAAAAATAATGCCGTACAGATCATAAGCCTCCCGTTCATACCAGTTTGCGCCTCGCCAGAGCATCTCGATAGTAGGTACATGGGGATTATTCCTGTCTGTTTCCACTTTTAATACGATCTTATGCTTGTGTTGCATTGAACCGAGATGATACGCAACCATCAGTTTGGATTGCTCTTTAAGGTCTACGCCGCTAATTGATATAAGCGATGTAAACTCCATGCCCGGTTCGTTTTTTAAAAAACCGCATACCTCTACAATTGAGCTTCCGTCTACAACGACGGCATTGGGAAAGGTATTTTCTTGAAAATCCTTTATCCTGTCATGAAACCTATTAACAAGTAATTGATGTATATCTTTCGCTTCCATTAGCTCTTTACCAGATTCTTCTTCTCCATGATCTTCTGCTGCAGCTTTATTATGCCGTCAATCAGTGCCTCCGGCCTTGGCGGACAACCGGGGACATATACATCAACAGGAATTATCTGATCCACTCCTTTAAGTACGGAATATGAATCTTTAAAGAACGGGCCGCCTGTATTAGCACAACTGCCCATTGCTATTACATACTTCGGAGAAGGCATTTGATCGTACAGTTTTTTCACCCTGTCTGCCATCTTGTGCGTAATTGTCCCTGCAACAATTATCAGATCGGACTGTCTCGGTGTTGCCCTAAAAACAGAGCCGAACCTGTCAAGGTCATATCTTGACGCACCCGCCTGCATAAGTTCTATCCCGCAGCACGCCGTTGCAAAAAGCATATACCAGAGTGACGATTTTTTCGACCAGTTTAAAAATTTATCAACCGTCGTAAATAACATATTCGGGGGTAAACTATTTTCTAATACACCCATAATGTTCCACCTTTTTAATCCTCATCAAGATTGCCAAGCTCTTTGATCCAGTTTAGATCACCCATGCCCCATACATAAGCTAAGCCTACAAGAAGTATGACTATAAATATGAGTACATCCCAGAATGCCATCCATCCTATTGATTTATAAACAATTGCCCACGGGAACAGAAATACGGCTTCAACATCAAATATGATAAAGATCAAAGCAACAACATAAAACCTTATATTAAAGGTAATCCAGCTATTTCCAATGGTATCCTCTCCGCACTCGTACGTATTCATCTTTGTCAGGTTAGGCTCCGCTGGTCTGATAAGCCTTGCAAGAAAAAGGCTAACAGCAACAAACAAGCTTCCTACAACTATAAAAGTAAATACGTTTGCAAAATTAAACATCATAAATTTTATCCATTGTATACAATATACTATTGCATAAATTACATACATCAAAAAGCCTTGTCAAGGATTGGTGCAAAGATTGTTGTTTTTGACAAAGCTTTGCATGCGTGTTAGAGAAAAATTCAATTTATGGGTTTACAGAGGCTTCCATGGTATTTAAAAAAAACACTTGTGCTGAGCGGCAGTGTTCATCAAACAAAAACACTGCTCAGGATACATGAACTTCATACCGTTTGTGAATCAGCAAGATGCCCCAATATAAGCGAATGCTTCGAATTAAATAGGGCAACTTTTCTGATCATGGGGAATATATGTACAAGAGCATGTAAGTTCTGTTCAATCGATAAAGGGAAGCCCTTAAAGCTTGATTCCCATGAGCCGGAACATATCGCAAAAACCATTAAAGAGCTTGGCATAACGCATGCTGTTGTAACATCGGTTACAAGAGACGATCTCGAAGACAGCGGTGCGGACCACTTTTATCAAGTGGCGAGTGAAATAAAAAGATATAACTCCTCCATAACGGTAGAATTGCTTACACCAGATTTTAAAGGTAAAAATGATGCAATACTGCGTGTGCTTGATGCGGATTTTGAGATATTCAATCACAACCTTGAAACAGTGCCGTCTCTTTACAAAAGTGTAAGAATAGGTGCTAATTATAAACGTTCTTTAGACGTTTTAAACTTTGTGAAAAGGCATAAAAAAGTGCTTGTAAAATCAGGGTTAATGGTAGGTCTTGGTGAAACTACAGATGAATTAAAAGCTGTTCTTGTTGATCTGAAAAATGCAGGCTGTGATATCGTTACGATAGGACAATACTTAATGCCAACATTAAAAAACATACCCGTCCATGAATACATAAAAGAACCGATCTACAGGGAGTATGAGAATTACGGCAGGGAGATCGGTATAAAGTATGTGTATGCCGGTCCTCTTGTGAGGAGTTCTTACCATGCACAGGAGATAAAAGATCTGATAACCTAAGATTCGGCCGGCTCAGTTGATCCATATAGTCTATGGCAACCGTGAGGGAAAACAGGAATCTCCATTGCCCTTCTCAGCGAAAAAGATCCCGTTCTCTCCCTGGGTTTATTACATGTTCTGCCGGTTTTATAATCCTCAGCAAAAATACATAGAATATGAGGCTGTTGAGCATCGTAGGCAAAAGGCTTTGTCAATATCAAAAATTGAAGTTAAACTACAAACTTATCAAAAAATCTACCGAATAATTTCGTACCCGATCTATTCAACACACCCGCATACATTTCCGTATCTTTAAGGATTTGATCTACGTCTATCGTATTTTTTAAAGAAGAAATCTCTGTCTTATACTCTTCAAGCCATTGTTTAATATCACTATCTCTAACCTCAAGATGAAATTGAATGGCATAGATACGATCGTCTATTTTGAATGCCTGATCGGGATAAAGCTCAGAGCCTGCAAGTAAAACGGCATTTTTAGGAAGCTCAAAAGTATCTCCGTGCCATTGAAAAACCATTGGCCATTTGCCTAGTGTACTGAATATCGTATCACCAAAACCTTCTTCCGTAGCTCTAATCCGATACCATCCAATCTCTTTTGAAACACCCCTGTACACCCTTCCGCCGAATGCCTGTGCAATCATCTGTGCGCCAAGGCATATTCCTATAACGGGTAAACCATTATCATGAGCTTTTCTTATAAGCGACAACTCATTTTCTATAAACGGGTATTTATCTTTCTCATACACACCCATAGGACCACCAAGAATAATAAATCCACTGTACATATCGGGAACTGACGGCATTTGATCCTTCCACGTATCAATGTAAACGTATTGTATTGACCTTTTTTTCAACACATCTTTTATGACACCGGGGCCCTCTACACCTATGTGCCTTACAACGGCTAATGGTTTGTTCAGGTCTGCTCTCCCCTGTCCAATTTTGCCTTACATGTTATAGCCTTCTTCTCCATGCTGACTTATGTCAATGCCGATTGATTCATCTTCCTGTTCCACGCGTAATCCCATTATCTTATCAAGGACCTTTAATACTATTACCGTCATAATGAATGCATAAGCCATTGTAACAGCTACAGCTATTAATTGGATCAAAAGCTGTTTGGGATTGCCGTAAAAAAAGCCGTTTGCACCAGCGCTATTTATAGATAAGGTTGCAAACAACCCTGTTGCAATAGCTCCCCATGTGCCGCCAACACCATGCACACCCACAACATCAAGCGCATCATCATAACCGAATTTCGGTTTCATCTTGCTAACCGCATAATAACAAAGAAGCCCTGCTATTAAGCCTATTATAATTGCCGATAACGGGGTTACATAACCTGAAGCAGGTGTTATGGCAACAAGCCCCGCAACAGCACCACTTACAGCTCCAAGTGTCGTAGGTTTTCCATTTCTTGCCCATTCACCGATCACCCATCCTATTGCTGCTGCAGACGCAGCTATTTGTGTTACGACAAATGCCGATGTGCTAAGGCTGCCTGACGCAATAGCACTGCCTGCGTTAAAACCAAACCATCCAAACCACAGTAAAGCCGCACCTATTATTGTTAATGGAAGGTTGTGTGGAACAAACCTTTCTTTGCCGTAGTTAAGTCTCTTACCAATAATGAGTATGGCTGCAAGAGCCGATATGCCGGAGCTTATATGAACAACAGTACCCCCAGCAAAGTCCATTGCTCCCATATTCCTTATCCACCCCCCATAACCCCATACCCAATGAGCGATTGGATCGTAAACAATGGTTGACCATATCAATATAAACACAACATAGGTTGAGAACTTCATCCTTTCTGCAAATGCACCTGTGATAAGCGCCGGAGTTATTACTGCAAACATCATCTGGAAAATCATAAATGCCTGATGAGGTATTGTCGGTGCATAAATAGGATATGGAGTAAGCCCTACACCATGTAATCCAAACCATTTAAGGCTTCCAATAATACCGTGTATGTCAGGACCGAATGCGAGACTATAACCGAATAATACCCATTGTATACTTATAATGGCGAGCGCCATAAAGCTCTGCATGATTGTGCCAAGAACGTTTTTCTTACGCACCATGCCGCCGTAAAACATTGCAAGTCCCGGTGTCATAAGCATTACAAGTGCTGCCGATAGCAGCATGAATGCGGTATCACCCGTATTGATTTTGGGAACTGAAGAGGCTGCCGCATCTGCTAATGCCGCTGCCGGCATTAAAAAAATAGTCAGACCGAATATGGTAGATAAAATTTTTTTCATGTTTTTCCCTTAAAAATATAGGGGCAATTCATGAATTGCCCCTGCCGTGCAAATTTAAGTCTATGCGTCAAAATACAGATTGAATTCCATTGGGACCGGTCTGAGTTTAACGGGATTAATCTCGTTCTTTATTTTATATTCAATCCATGTCTCTATTACATCGGATGTAAAAACGTCGCCTTTAAGCAAATACTCGTGATCCTTTTTCAATGCATTTAATGCTTCTTCAAGACTTCCGGGTGTGCTTGGGACATTTTTCAATTCTTCCGGTGATAGCCCGTATATATCCTTATCAAGAGGTTCGCCGGGCTTTATCTTGTTTTGAATTCCGTCAAGCCCTGCCATTAACATAGCTGCAAACCCGAGGTAACTGTTTGAGGATGGGTCTGGAAATCTAACTTCTATTCTCTTCGTTTTTGGGCTTGGAGAATACATCGGAATTCTTACGGAAGCCGATCTATTCCTACTTGAATAAGCAAGGTTAACAGGCGCTTCAAAACCGGGTACAAGCCTTCTGTAGGAGTTTGTCGTTGGATTTGTAAAAGCACATACAGAGGGTGCATGTTTTAGTATTCCACCTATGTAATACATTGCAAGCTCACTAATCCCGCCATAGCTGTTGCCAGCAAAAAGCGGTTTACCTCCCTTCCATATACTTTGATGCGTGTGCATTCCTGAACCATTGTCTCCAAATAATGGTTTGGGCATAAATGTAGCTGTTTTTCCATGTTTCTTTGCAACGTTTTTAACTACATGTTTATACCACATTACCTTGTCACCCATATTAATAAGTGAATCAAAAACCATGTCTATCTCTGCCTGACCGCCTGTCGCAACTTCATGATGATGTTTTTCTATCTTTAGACCGAGGCTTTCCATGTAAGAGACCATTTCGCTGCGAAGATCCGTCTGGGAATCCGTTGGAGCTACCGGGAAATACCCTTCTTTATACCTCGGTTTATAACCGAGATTTGGGTTCTCAATCCTTCCAGTATTCCACTGTCCTTCTACAGAATCTATGAAATAATAGCCTGCGTTTACTGTTTGATCGTATCTTATGTCATCAAAAGTAAAAAATTCCAGTTCCGGGCCAAAGTAAGCTATATCTCCAATACCTGTTGCTTTAAGATAATTCTCTGCCTTTCTAGCGATATTTCTTGGATCCCTTGAATAATATTCTTTTGTTATCGGGTCCTGAATGTTGCATATAAGACTTACCGTCGGCTCTGCTATAAATGGATCTATGACTACCGTTGCAGCATCAGGGACAACAAGCATATCACTTGCGTGTATCGGCTGCCATCCCCGAATACTACTGCCATCAAAACCAAGACCTTCTTCAAACACGTCTTCCGTAAGTTCATGCACAGGAACCGTAAAGTGTTGCCATGTACCTACAAAATCAAGGAATTTAAGATCTGCATACCTTATTCCTTTTTCTACAATCAGTTTTAAAACCTCTTTTGCACCCATACTTTCCTCCTTTAATTTTTTCTCCTGTATACTATAACAATTATTTAGATGTCCATATTAATGTAAGCAGATTATATGCCAAATACCGCCTCACTTTACTACATATACCCTAACCCTGCATAGCATTACATTTTTGTAGTATTTCTATATACAATATTGTATTAATATTACAAAAATGTATATATCTAACCATACCGAATCTGAAGTGAACCGCTCTATTCATCATTTACCACAGCAGACACTTCTACAGATATTCCGTATTTTTTGATTTTATAACCAAGCTGCCTCTGAGTTATGCCAAGCATTCTTGATGCCCTTGCCTTTATGCCGTTGGATTCCTTTAATGCCTCTATTATTTTATTCTTCTCGATATTCTTTACCATACTGCCGAGCATGTATGATTCCTGATTTTTGTATACCGCGCGGCTCTGCGCAGGAACCTGAATATTATGAGGTGCAATAGGGATGGGGAGGTCTTTCAGCCCGATCACCGCACCTTTTGCCATTATGACTGCTCGCTCCATGATATTCTCAAATTCTCTCACATTCCCCGGCCAGCCGTATTCAATAAGAAACTGCATTGCTTCTTCCGACAGTTTACAGTGTTTACCATGTTCTTCATTAGCCTGCCTGAGGAAATGCTCTGCAAGTAATGGGATATCTTCTTTGCGATCCCTTAATGCAGGCATAAATATAGGGACAACATTCAGTCTGTAGTACAGGTCTTCTCTAAATTTCTTCTCAATTATTGCATTTTCAAGGTCTTTATTTGTAGCAGCTATAATCCTTACATCAATATCTATTGTCTTTGTCCCGCCAAGCCTTTCAAACTGTCTTTCCTGTAGAACTCTTAAAAGTTTTGCCTGAGTGGATGGTGTCAATTCTCCGATTTCATCAAGGAATATGGTTCCCTCGTTAGCAAATTCAAATCTTCCTTTTTTCAGCT